>NZ_QKTH01000005.1:0-208811 GCF_003234485.1 Curtobacterium sp. MCLR17_034 | reverse complement strand
AGCGAGAGGGAAACGCCCGGTCACATTCCGAACCCGGAAGCTAAGCCTCTCAGCGCCGATGGTACTGCAAGGGGGACCTTGTGGGAGAGTAGGACGCCGCCGGACTTAACGTATGAAAGATGTGGCCATCGGCCCTCCATCGAGAATTCGCAGGGGAAACCCTCGTTCTCGGTCGGGGCCGGTGGCCATTTCTGTTTCTGCCGCCGTTCACTCGACGCCGGCTCCGGTTCGTGATGGACTGGAGGCCGACGTCGGGAAACTGACGCGGCACCCAACACAACGACACAGCGGACGAACGCCCGAGGCACTGCACCGGGCACGCGATGAGGAGCAACGGTGGCGAACGACGACGATCAGCGGCGGAACGACGGGGACCGCGGGGATCGACCCCGGCGAGACGGCGACCGGTTCCCGCGTCGCGACGGCGCTCCGCGTCGGGCCGGCCAGAGCGATGGTCGTTGGTCGTCCGGTCCTCGTGAGTTCGAGCGGCGCGAAGGTGACCGTCGTGATCGTCCGCAGGGTGGAGGCCGTCCGTTCCGGGACGGCGCACCCCGCCGGGACAGCGCTCCGCGTCGCGATGGGGATCGTCCGTTCCGGTCCGGCGACCGGAACGACCGTCCGTCGTGGCAGGGTGACCGCGGTGACTCCGGCCGGCCGCCGCGTGGTGATGGTCCGCGCGGTGCCGATCGTCCGCGACGCGATGGCGATCGTCCGTTCCGTGGTGGCTCTGACCGCCCGGCTCGTGACGGTGATCGTCCGTTCCGTGGCGGGAGTACTGACCGTCCGCGTCGTGACGGTGACCGCCCGTTCCAGGGTGGTTCAGACCGTCCGCGTCGTGATGGCGATCGTCCGTACCGCGGTGGATCGTCAGACCGCCCGGCGCGTGACGGCGATCGTCCGTACCGTGGTGGATCGTCCGACCGCCCGGCGCGTGATGGCGATCGCCCGTACCGCGGTGGCTCGGACCGTCCCGCTCGTGATGGTGATCGTCCGTACCGTGGCGGGTCCTCAGACCGGCCGCGCCGTGACGGGGACCGACCCTTCCAGGGCGGTTCTGACCGTCCGCGTCGCGATGGCGACCGCCCGTACCGCGGGGGCTCCGATCGTCCCGCTCGTGACGGGGACCGCCCGTACCGCGGGGGCTCCGACCGCCCTGCTCGTGACGGGGACCGCCCGTACCGCGGGGGCTCCGACCGCGCTGCTCGCGACGGGGACCGCCCGTACCGCGGTGGTTCGTCCGACCGTCCGGCCCGTGGTGGTTCGTCCGACCGTCCGTTCCGTGGTGGTTCGTCGGACCGCCCGGCTCGCGACGGCGGTGAGGACCGTCGTCGTTTCGGTGACGGCAGCCGTCACGCCGGCGCCCGTTTCGGTGAGGCCGCGCGCGACGACTGGGAGGACCGCGACCCCTACGGCACGAAGTCGATCCGTCCGCGCCACGACGACCCGGAGATCCCCGAGGAGATCCAGGCGCGCGACCTCGACCCCGCGGCCCGGATGGAGTTGAAGACCCTCAGCAAGGACAACGCCGACTGGGTTGCGCGTCACCTCGTGGCTGCTGCGCTCTTCGTCGACGACGACCCCGAGACGGCGAACCAGCACGCCCTGAGCGCTGCTCGTCGTGCCGGTCGTGTCGGTGTCGTCCGCGAGACGGCCGCGATCACCGCGTACCGCCTCGGCGACTTCGCCACCGCGCTCCGGGAGCTCCGCACCTACCGTCGGATCTCCGGTCGCAACGACCAGCTCCCGATGATGGTGGACTGCGAGCGTGGCCTGGGCCGTCCGGAGCGGGCACTCGAGCTCGGTCGTTCGGTCGAGCGCTCGGCCCTCGAGACCCCGGTGCAGGTCGAGCTCGCGATCGCCATGTCCGGCGCTCGTCTCGACCTCGGGAATCCCACAGCCGCCCTCGGCGAGCTGGAGATTCCACAGCTCGACCCATCCACCGCCTACACGTGGTCCCCGGCGCTCTACAGTGCTTACGCGGCCACGCTCGAGGAGCTCGGTCGACAGGACGAGGCCGACGAGTGGTGGGCCCGTGTGGACCGCGCGGCAGCGGCCCTCGCCGAAATCGCGGACGACAACGCTTGGGAGACAGTTGATGTGGTCGAGGAAACGCTCGAAGTCGAAGAACACGGAGACGCCGGAGACAACGACGCCGACGACCTCGGAGCCGACGACGTCGCGACCGACGAACTCGACGGCGACGACGAATCCGCCGACGACCTCGACGACGACCTCGATGACGAACCCGCCCTCGACGACCTCGACGACGACACCTCCGCAGCCGACGAGCCCGGCGAGATCGACGACGACAACCCCCGCGACGTCGACGGCTCCGCAGCCGGCTGAGCACTCGGCGGCCTTGACCGACGGCGTCGACGTGGTCCTCACCGACCTCGACGGCGTCGTCTACCGGGGCCGCAACGCCATCCCGCACGCGGTCGAAGCCCTGACCCGGGCATCGCTCACGGCGCGGGTCGGCTACATCACGAACAACGCATCGCGCCGGCCGATCGACGTCGCCGAGCACCTCGAGCGCTACGGGCTCGAGGTGCCCGAGGGCGACGTCGTCACCTCGTCACAGGCCGGCGTCCAGCTGCTCGCGACCCTGGTGCCGGCCGGAGCGACCGTCCTGGTCACCGGCGGGCTCGGGCTGTCCAGCATCGTCGAGGAAGCCGGGTTCACCGTCACCTCGAGTGCCGAGGACTCCCCGGCCGCGGTCATCCAGGGCTTCTCACCGGACCTCGGTTGGAAGGAACTGGCCGAGGCCTCCTTCGCCCTGGCCGACCCGGACGTGCCGTGGGTGGCCACGAACATGGACTGGTCGATCCCGGTCGAGCGGGGCATCGCGCCCGGCAACGGCACGCTCGTGTCCGCCGTGCACCAGGCGGTCGGCCGGATGCCCGTCGTCGCCGGCAAGCCCGAGCGGCCGATCTTCGACACGGCGGTCGAGCGCTTCGGCGGCGGTCGGACCCTGTTCATCGGGGACCGGTTGGACACCGACATCAAGGGCGCGAACGACGTCGGGATCCCGAGCGTGCTCGTGCTCACCGGCATCGACAAGGCGAAGCAGGTGCTCGCGGCCGACCAGCGCTCGCGTCCCACCTACGTGCTCGAAGACCTCCGAGGGCTGTCCCAGCCGTACCCGGACACGGTGCGGCGCGAGGACGAGGACGGCACCCGGTACGTGACCGTCGGGACTGCGACGGTGGCGATGCGCGGGCACGTCGTCCGGGTGCTCGACGCCGGGACGGACATCGATCGGCTCCGTGCCGGCTCGACGCTCATCTGGGAGTCCGGGTTGGCCATCTACGGCCTCGACGTGGACCCGCAGCTGTACGGCGGCGAGTAGCGTGTCGGACGTGCCGAACCCCGAGCAGCCGTCCGCCGAACCCGAGCAGCAGGACGCCTTCGCCGCGCGCACCGCCGAGGCCGAGGCCCTGCCGCTCGCCGAGCGCGCCGACGCCTTCTCCGCCCTGCACGACGAGCTGCGGACGCGGCTCGAGAGCGGCGGCTCCGCGAGTGCCTGAGCCGGACGGAGCCGTGCACGACGCGACCCCGGTCCGCCTCGACGCCCTCCTCGCTGCACGCGGGCTCGCACGGTCGCGCACCGTCGCCAGCAAGCTGATCCAGGACGGCCGGGTGCTCGTGGGCGGCCGTGCCGTCCTGAAGCCGTCGACGCCGACCGCATCCGACGCGGACATCGAAGTCGACGCCGCGGACGAGTGGGTCTCGCGCGCGGCCCGGAAGCTCGTCGGTGCACTCGACGCGTTCGACGTCGACCCCGCCGACCGGGTCGTGCTCGACGTGGGCGCGAGCACCGGCGGGTTCACCCAGGTGCTGCTCGCACGCGGCGCGCGCCGAGTCATCGCGCTCGACGTGGGGCACGGACAGCTGCACCCCACCATCGCGCTCGACGAACGCGTCGCCGTGGTCGAGGGGACGAACGCGCGGAACCTCACGCGCGCCGACTACCTGGCGCTCGACGGCACCGCCGCCGAGACGAGCCTGGTGGTGGGCGACCTGTCCTTCATCTCGCTCCGACTGGTGCTGCCGGCGCTGGCCGAAGCCGTCCCCGCGGACGAGTTCGTGCTCCTGGTGAAGCCCCAGTTCGAAGTGGGTCGTGGCGGTGTGCGCGAGGGCATCGTGCACGACGCCGGGCTCCGGAACGACGCGCTCATGAACGTGCTGTGGGCGGCGTGGGACCTGGGCCTCGGCACCAGTGGGCTCGCCGCGTCCCCGATCGTCGGGACACACGGCAACCACGAGTACCTGGCCCGCTT
Source organism: Curtobacterium sp. MCLR17_034 (assembly GCF_003234485.1). Taxonomy (NCBI): domain Bacteria; kingdom Bacillati; phylum Actinomycetota; class Actinomycetes; order Micrococcales; family Microbacteriaceae; genus Curtobacterium; species Curtobacterium sp. MCLR17_034. The sequence goes on along the minus strand of NZ_QKTH01000005.1, from coordinate 204,531 downwards.
CCAGCGCGGTGTCGGGGGCAATCCGACAGAATGGAGAGTCCGGGCGACCGAACTCACGGAAGGGTCTTCATGAGTGACGAACGGCACATCCTGCTCGTGTCCCACACGGGTCGCCGCGACTCGATCGACGCTGCGGTCGAGGTCTGCGACCTCCTGCACGCAGCCGGTCTCACGCCCGTCATGCCCTTCGACGAGTACGCCGACATCCGTCGTGCCGAAGCGTCGGTCGGCAAGGTCGACATCCTCGGCGTCGACGTCCAGCCGAACCAGCTCGAGATCGTCATCGTGCTCGGTGGCGACGGCACGATCCTCCGCGCGGCCGAACTCGTGCGGAACACCGGCGCTCCGCTGATCGGGGTGAACCTCGGGCACGTCGGGTTCCTGGCCGAGAGCGAACGTGACGGCCTGTCCGAGACGGTCGAGCGTGCGCTGTCCGGCGAGTACAACGTCGAGGAACGCGTCACCCTGCAGGTCGACGTGGTCGTCGGCAACCAGATCGTCTACTCGAGCTGGGCGCTGAACGAGGCCACGATCGAGAAGGCCTCCCGGGAACGGATGCTCGAGGTCGTCACCGAGGTCGACGGTCGCCCACTGTCGTCGTTCGGCTGCGACGGCGTGGTCGTGTCGACCCCGACCGGCTCCACGGCGTACTCGTTCTCCGGCGGTGGCCCCATCGTGTGGCCGGACGTCGACGCGCTGCTCATGGTGCCGCTGAGCGCCCACGCCCTGTTCGCCCGACCGATCGTCGTCGGGCCGGACTGCACGCTCGCGATCGAGGTCCTGCGGCGCACGAGCGGCGTCGGTGTCCTCTGGTGCGACGGCCGACGGACCCACGACCTGCCCCCGGGCGCCCGTGTCGAGGTCCGGCGTTCGCCCGATCCGGTGCGGGTCGCCCGACTCAAGGACGCTCCGTTCACCGACCGCCTGGTCGCGAAGTTCCAGCTGCCCGTCGCCGGGTGGCGCGGCCCCCAGAGCGACGAGGACGACCGATGAGCACGGAGGACGACCGATGATCGGCGTGGAAGGGCGCAGCATCGCTTCCGCCGGGTCAGCCGTGGCGCAGGGAACGACGGAGGACGACCGATGATCGAGGAGATCGCGATCCGCGACCTCGGTGTCATCGGTGAGACCACGCTCGAACTCGGGCCTGGCTTCACCGTCGTCACCGGCGAGACCGGTGCGGGCAAGACCATGATCGTCACGGCGCTCGGGCTGCTGCTCGGTGCGCGGGCCGATGCCGGTTCGGTGCGCCGCGGTGCGTCGAGCGCCGTCGTCGAAGGCCGCTGGCACGTCCCCGAGCAGGACGCCGTCGCCGAACGCGTCGAGGACGCCGGCGGCACCGTCGAGGACGGCGAACTCATCCTCACCCGCACGGTCTCCGCCGAGGGGCGCAGCCGCGCCACGGTGGGCGGTCGCAGTGCGCCCGTGGCGGTACTCGGCGAGCTCGCCGACCAGCTCGTCACCGTGCACGGGCAGTCGGACCAGATCCGCCTGACCTCGGCCACGGCGCAGCGAGCTGCCCTCGACGGGTTCGGGGGAGCCTCGCTCGAGAAGGCCCTCGCCCGGTACGTCGCCGCGTACGACGCCTGGCAGCAGCACGCCGGTGACCTCGAGGTCCTGGTCCGCGACCGGGACGACCGTGTGGCCGAGGCCGAGCGGATCCGCGCGGCCTCCGACGAGATCGAGGCCGCCGACCCGCAGCCCGGCGAGGACGTCGAGCTGGCCGAACGCGCCGAACGGTTGGGCAACCTCGAGGAGCTCCGGTTGTCCGCTGCCCTGGCGCACGAGGCATTGTCCAGCGAGTCCCTCGACGGCGTCTCCGACGTCGTCGGCCTGGTCGAGTCCGCACGCCGTGCCGTGGAGCGCGTCGCGTCGTCGGACAGTGCCCTGCAGCCGGTGCTCGAGCAGCTCACGGAGCTCGGGATCCAGGCGGCCGAGGCCTCGGCGAGCATCTCGAGCTACCTCGGTTCCCTGGAACCCGAGGCCGGGCACGACCTCGAACTCATCAACGAACGCCGAGCCCTGCTGGCCGGCCTCACCCGCAAGTACGGCGAGACGGTGGACGACGTCATCGCCTACGGACAGCGCGCGAGCGACCGGCTGCTCGAGCTCGACGGCGACGACGACCGGATCGCGGCGTTGCAGCAGTCGGTCGAGCAGGACGAGCAGGCGCTCGAGTCCGCCGCCGCCGCGCTCACGACGGCGCGCACCAAGGCGGCCACCGACCTGGCGAAGCGCGTGACCGCTGAGCTGAAGACCCTCGCGATGGGTGGCGCGACGCTGGTGGTCGAGGTCACCGACGCCGGCGAGTACCGCCGCCACGGCCGTGACCAGGTCACGATCCTGCTCCAGCCGCACTCCGGCACCGACCCCCGGCCGATCGGCAAGGGGGCGTCCGGCGGTGAGCTGTCGCGCGTGATGCTCGCGATCGAGGTCGTCATGGCCGGCAGCACCACGGTGCCGACGTTCGTCTTCGACGAGGTCGACGCCGGTGTCGGCGGGGCGGCGGCGATCGAGATCGGCCGACGGCTGGCGAAGCTCGCCGAGCGCACGCAGGTCATCGTCGTCACGCACCTGGCCCAGGTCGCGGCCTTCGCGAACAACCACCTCAACGTCGTGAAGGACGCCAGCGGGGCCGTCACGTCGTCGAGCGTGCGCCGGCTCGAGGGCGAGGACCGGCTGCAGGAGATGGCACGGCTGCTATCCGGACTCGGTGACAGCGCCAGCGGCATCGAGCACGCCCGCGAGCTGCTCGACGTGGCCGGCCAGCGAGCCTGACGACCAAGCAGGCGGGTGCCGCCCGCCGACCCGGCCACGGCCCGAGGACCCGGCCACCCACCCGCGCAACGCCCACGGCGAACCGAGGTCGCGCCTCCCGGCAGTTCTGACGTACGATGGAATCCCGTGGCGGACACTCTCAGCGGCGGTACCAATTCTTCGAACTCGACCCCGAAGGTGACGAAGCAGATCTTCGTGACCGGCGGGGTCGTCTCGTCTCTCGGCAAGGGCCTGACGGCGGCCAGCCTCGGCAACCTGCTCACGGCTCGCGGCCTCAAGGTCGTCATGCAGAAGCTCGACCCGTACCTCAACGTGGACCCGGGCACCATGAACCCGTTCCAGCACGGCGAGGTCTTCGTGACCGACGACGGTGCGGAGACGGACCTCGACATCGGGCACTACGAGCGCTTCCTCGACATCAACCTGTCGCAGGCCGCGAACGTCACGACCGGTCAGGTGTACTCGACGGTGATCGCCAAGGAGCGTCGCGGCGAGTACCTCGGCGACACGGTGCAGGTCATCCCGCACATCACCGACGAGATCAAGCGCCGGATGCGCGAGCAGGCGCAGAACGACCCGCAGCCAGACGTCATCATCACCGAGGTCGGTGGCACCGTCGGCGACATCGAGTCGCAGCCGTTCATCGAGTCCGCCCGTCAGGTCCGGCACGAGCTCGGCCGCAACAACGTGTTCTTCGTGCACGTCTCGCTGGTGCCGTTCATGAACGCCTCGGGTGAGCAGAAGACCAAGCCCACGCAGCACTCCGTCGCCGCGCTCCGGTCGATCGGCATCCAGCCCGACGCGCTCGTGCTGCGGTCGGACCGTCCGGTGTCGGAGTCGAACAAGCGCAAGATCGCGCTGATGTGTGACGTCGACGAGGACGCCGTGGTGAATGCCGTCGACGTCCCCTCGATCTACGACCTGCCGACGCTGCTGAACAACCAGGGCCTCGACCAGGTCATCGTCGAGGCGCTCAAGCTCGACGCCGGTCCGGTCGACTGGACCGCGTGGACCCCGGTGCTGAAGGCCGTGCACGAGCCGAAGAAGGCCGTCACGATCGCCCTGGTCGGCAAGTACATCGACCTGCCGGACGCCTACCTGTCCGTCACCGAGGCGCTCCGTGCCGGCGGCTTCGCGCACGACGCCAAGGTGACGCTGAAGTGGGTCGTGTCCGACGACTGCACCACGCCCGAGGGCGCGGCGAAGCAGCTCGGCGACGTCGACGGCATCTGCATCCCCGGTGGGTTCGGCGTGCGCGGCATCGAGGGCAAGCTCGGCGCGCTGAAGTTCGCGCGTGAGCAGGGCATCCCGACGCTCGGCCTGTGCCTCGGCCTGCAGTGCATGGTCATCGAGTACGCCCGCCACGAGGTCGGTCTGACCGACGCGTCGAGCACCGAGTTCGACCCGGAGACCTCCACTCCGGTCATCGCGACGATGGCGGAGCAGGTCGACATCATCGCCGGTGGCGACCTGGGCGGCACGATGCGCCTGGGCCTGTACCCGGCGTCGTTCACCGATGGTTCGCTGGCGGCGGAGCTGTACGGAGCGCCCGAGGCGTCCGAGCGCCACCGTCACCGCTACGAGGTGAACAACAAGTACCGCGAGCAGATCGCGGACGCCGGCCTCGTCTTCTCGGGCACGTCGCCCGACGGCACGCTGGTGGAGTACGTCGAGCTCCCGCGCGACGTGCACCCGTTCTACATCGCCACCCAGGCGCACCCGGAGCTCCGCTCGCGTCCGACCGATGCGCACCCGCTGTTCGCGGGGCTCGTCGCGGCCGCGATCGAGCGCCACGAGGCGTCCAGCCTGTTCGACCCGCAGACCGAGGAGCAGGTCGCGTAAGCGCCGGTCTCCACGATCGGACGGGAGGCGCGGTGCCAGCTGGCACCGCGCCTCCCGTCCGTCCGGGGTCGCGTCCACGGCACCTGGTTCCGGACACGGAACCGCGGAACGACGCGGTGCTGTGTCCGGAACCTGGTTCCGATGGGGGCGTCAGGGGGGCGCGTGCTTGGATGGGGACGTGACAGACGCACCGATCGCTGACGAGTCCGCCTCCTTCGAGGTCACCGAATCCACCGTCGTGTACGAGGGCGCCGTCTGGGACGTGCGCCGCGACACCGTCGCGTACAACGGCGACTCGATGGTCCGCGAGTACATCGACCACACCGGTGCCGTCGCCGTGTACGCGGAGGACGACGAGGGCCGCGTCCTGGTCATCCAGCAGTACCGGCACCCGGTGCGGCTGCGCGACTGGGAGCTGCCCGCGGGCCTGCTCGACATGGAGGGCGAGGACCACCTGACGGCCGCGAAGCGCGAGCTGGGCGAGGAGGCCGACCTCGAGGCCGACACGTGGGAGCCCCTGGTCCGGTACAACACGTCCTCGGGCGGCAGCGACGAGTTCATCCAGATCTACCGGGCGCGCGGTGTCCGGTCGACCGAGTCTGCGTTCGAGCGCGAGGCGGAAGAGGCCGACATCGTGACGCGCTGGGTCCCGCGGGCGGAGCTGCTCGAGGGGATCCTGGGCGGTCGGCTCAACAACTCGGCCCTCGTCGTCGCGACGCTCGCCGTCGAGGCCATCGAACAGCGCGGCAAGTGAGCGGGTCCGCGGCCGACGGTCTGCGCGACCTGGTCACCTCCGGCACCTGGACGCACGAGCCGGAGGTCGCCGGGTTCGACGGCGACGTGTTCCGCGTCACCGCGGTCGAGGGCAGTGACGCCTGGCGGACCACCTCGTACGGGTTCGTGCACGACTCCGAGCACGCGCTGCTGCAGCCGACGGACGGGCCGTTCTCGGTCGAGGCGTCGTTCGTGCTCGACTACACCGAGCAGTTCGACCAGGCCGGGGTGTTCCTGCGCGTCGACGAACAGACCTGGATCAAGGCCGGTGTGGAGTTCTCGGACGGAGCGCCGCAGCTCGGCGCCGTGGTGACGCGGGGGTTCTCGGACTGGTCGGTGTCGCCCGTGCCGGAGTGGGCGGACCGGGTGGTGACCGTCCGCGCGAGCCGCGATGGCGACGCCGTGACGATCCGGGCGTGGGCCGAGGGTGAGGAACCCCGCCTCGTCCGGGTCGCGTACCTCGACCCGGACGCCGTCGTGTCCGCGGGGCTGCTGTGCGCCGGGCCGACGCGGGCCGGGCTGACCGTGACGTTCACCGGGTTCCGCGTGGGCACGCCGGACGAGGCGTTGCACTGACGGCGGGTGGCCCCGCGCCGGTTAGCCTGCTGAGGTGATGCCCCTCGACCGTGCCGCGGAGACGTACCTGCGGCACGTCGCGATCGAGCGGGGACTCTCGCAGCACACGTTGTCGGCGTACCGGCGGGACCTCGTCGTGTTCACGTCGTGGTTGGCGGCCGCTCCGGTCGTCGAGTCGGACGGTGCGGACCGGGCCGGGGGATCCTCGGTGCTGCTGGACGTGGCACGGTTGGCACGGGCGGACGTCTCGGGGTTCGTGACGCACCTGGCCACCCGACCGGAAGGTCCGCTGGCACCGCGGTCGATCGCGCGGATGCTCAGCTCGGTGCGCTCGTTCACCGCCTTCGCCGCGGGGGAGGGCTGGTTGCCGCTCGACCCTGGCACCGCCGTCCGGCCGCCGAAGGCCCCGATGCGGCTGCCGAAGGCGATCCCCGTCGAGGACATGGAACGGCTGCTCGGGGCGGTTTCCGTCGACGCCGATGACCCCGTCCAACTGCGGGACAAGGCCCTGCTCGAGCTGCTCTACGCCACCGGTGCGCGGATCTCCGAGGCGGTGGGGCTGTCGGTGGACGACGTGACGACGCTGTCGGACGCCGACGGTGAGCTCTCGGTCGTGAAGGTCACGGGCAAGGGCAACAAGCAGCGCATCGTGCCGCTCGGCAGCTTCGCCCGTGCAGCGATCGACGCGTACCTGGTGCGGGCACGGCCGGTGTTCGCAGCACGCGGGCCGTCGACGCCGGCACTGTTCCTCGGTGCCCGTGGAGCGCGGTTGTCGCGGCAGAGTGCCTGGCTCGTGATCCAGGCCGCCGCTGCTGCCGCCGACCTGGAGGCACACGTGTCTCCCCACACGTTCCGGCACTCGTTCGCGACGCACCTGCTCGAGGGCGGTGCTGATGTGCGCGTGGTGCAGGAGTTGCTCGGGCACGCGAGTGTCGCCACGACGCAGATCTACACGATGGTCACGGCGGACATGCTGCGGGACGTGTACCAGACGGCACACCCGCGGGCGCGGCGGTAGGCGGGCCCGGTGGGCCGTGCGGGTGCCTGGGCCGTGCGGGTGCGGGTGCGGGTGCGCGAGGGGCGCGTTTCGTGAGCAGAAATGGTCGGGTCGCGCCGTCTCACCCGACCATTTCTGCTCACGAAGTGCCGTGGACCGCGGCGGTAGGCGGTCCCTACGCGCTCAGAACAGGTGGAACTGGGCCGACGCGGCGATGACCGTCGTCGTCACCGCGACGACGAGGGCGCTCGCCGAAGCGCTCCGCGCCAGGACGGCCCAGGCACCGACGGCCCCGGGACGGACGATGCCGATGACCCCGCACGCCACGGCGAGCAGCCCCGCCAGGCCCCAGGGGTTCGCGACGACCGAGACCACGGCGAGCAGCACCGCGAGCACCGTGAACACGCAGAGCCGACGGGCGCCGGTGGTGCCCGATGCCCACGCGTCCGTCCGGATCGCCGCGGTCTGCACCGAGAACGACGGCCCCACCGGCGCGACGACGATCGGCGTGACCGGGTCAGCAGCGGCCGCGGGGACCCGCGTGGCTGCGCCCCAGGTGCGACCGTCCCACCAGCGCAGACGACGGGCGTCCTGCGGGTCCGGGAACCAGCCTGCGGCCGGCAGCGTCACGGTTGCTCCTCGAGGTGCGGGGTGGATCGACGCTCCCGAGCCTAGGAGCGCGGTCGGCTTCGCCCCAGTCCCCAGCCGGGTGTCAGCACAAGGGGGGACCGGACCGGTGCACTACGGTCGGGGCGTGCCCTCGACGCTCGACGACTTCTGGACCGCGCGACGCAGCGAGCGTCCGAGCCTTCCGACGGAGGTGCCGGAGGCGTGGTCCTTCGGCGCGACCGCGGAGCAGGCGGACGCGCTCCTGCAGCTCGTGCTCGACGGGGTCAAGGTCGGCACGGCGTCGTCGCTCTGGGACTACGAGGCGACCGGCGATCCACTGCCCGCGGCCGACGAGGTGAGCGTCGTGACCGACGGCTCGGGTGCGCCCCGTGCCGTCATCGAGACGACGGCGGTCCGGGTGGTGCCGTTCGACCAGGTCGACGCCGACCACGCCTGGGCCGAGGGGGAAGGCGACCGGACGCTCGAACACTGGCGGACCGTGCACGAGGCGTTCTGGCGCGCACACTCGGAGAACCCGCGGGGGTTCGCGCCGGACATGCCGGTCGTGTGCGAGCGGTTCCGGCTGCTCTGGCCCGAGGGCTGAGCCCGAGCCCGAACGGCTGAGCCCGAGCCCGAAACCGATCCGGGGTCAGGCGGGGACCGGCTCCGCGTCGACCTCGGTGAACACGTCCTTCACGGCGGCGAGCAGCCGGGCGTTGAAGTCCACACCGAGCTGGTTCGGCACGGTGACGAGCACGGTGTCGGCAGCACGGACGGCCTGGTCGGCCGCGAGCTCCGCGACGAGCTGTTCGGGCTCACCGATGTAGGACCGGCCGAACCGGGCCAGCCCGCCGTCGAGGTGCCCGACCTGGTCCTGCCCCTCGACCTGCGCGCGCACGCCGAAGTAGTGGCGCGACTCGTCGTCGATGATCGGGATGATGCTGCGCGAGACCGAGACGCGCGGTTCGCGGTCCCAGCCCGACTCGGACCACACCCGGCGGAAGCGCTCGATCTGCTCGGCCTGCAGCTGGTCGAAGGGCACGCCGGTGTCCTCGGTCAGCAGGGTCGAGGACATCAGGTTCATGCCCTGCTCGGCGGTCCACTCGGCGGTGGCACGGGTGCCGGCGCCCCACCAGATCCGGTCGCCGAGCGAGTCGGAGAGCGGGTAGATCGGCAGGGACCCGACCGACCCGGTCATCTGCGGGTTGGCGTTGGCCATCGGCTCGCCGGCGATCGCGCGGCGGAACACGTTCGTGTGCGCACGGGCCATGTCGCCGCCGTTCTCGTCAGCGGCGTCGGGCACGTAGCCGAACTGCTGGTAGCCGGCGAGGGCGGTCTCGGGTGATCCCCGCGAGACACCGAGCTGCAGTCGCCCGCCGGAGATGAGGTCGGTGGCCGCGGCCTCTTCCGCCATGTAGAGCGGGTTCTCGTAGCGCATGTCGATGACGCCGGTGCCGATCTCGATCCGGCTGGTCCTCGCGGCGATGGCGGAGAGCAGCGGGAACGGTGCGGCCTGCTGCGGCGCGAAGTGGTGGACGCGGAAGTAGGCGCCGTCGACGCCGGCTTCCTCGGCTGCGACCGCGAGGTCGATCGCCTGCACCAGGGCCTCCCGCCCGCTGCGCACCTTCGACCCCGGCACGTCACGCCAGTGTCCGAACGACAGGAACCCGATCTTCGTCATGTCCATGCGAACGCATCCGGAGGCGGGGCCATTCCGCCGCGACTACCGTGGCCGGCATGGAGGACCCCCGCCCCGCACTCGAGGCCGAACGCGCCCGCAACGAACGGCTGCTGCTCGACGTCGAGCGGAGCATGCGTGACGTCAGTGACGCCCGGCAGGACGCGAACTCCGACGACGAACACGACCCGGAGGGTGCGACCCTGGCCTGGGAACGCGGCTCGCTCGGTGCGGTCCGCGACGGCGCCCAACTGCGAGTCCGCCAGGTGGACGCAGCGCTCGCACGACTCGACGACGGCACCTACGGGCGCTGCACGGTCGGTGGTGAGCCGATCCCGGAGGCCCGGCTGGCCGCCGTCCCGTGGGCGGCGACGTGCGTCGCGCACGCGTGAGGGGCACGCGATCGGTGCCGCCTGACGGCCTGGAGGCGCGGGCTGTCCCCGCCACGCGCCTCCCGGCATGCGCACCCCGCGTCCACCCCGTGCGCCGCTGATTCCCAGCCGCGCGCCCTACGTTTTCGGCATGGACGGCGACCCGAACGACCGACCCGGCGAAGCCCGGGCCGACGGCGCGCCGCGCCAGCGCTTCCAGTGGTTCCACCGCCTGCGCACCTGGATCCACGCGCGGCCGCACGTGCACCTGCTCTACAAGGTGCTCGTCGGTCTGGTGGGCGGGCTGGTCGTCATCATCGGGCTGATCCTGGTGCCGCTGCCGGGCCCGGGGTGGCTCGTGGTGTTCATCGGCCTCACGGTGCTGGCGAGCGAGTTCCACTTCTTCCACAAGATCATCACGTGGCTCAAGGCGCAGCTGCACCGCTTCTGGGACTGGGCCAAGCGGCACGGGCCGAAGCGTCTGCGCGATGCTGCAGACCGGGGCAAGGCCGATGTCGATGCTGCGCACACCGGGGCAGCGCGGACCGTCGGGGTGCGTGCGCGCGCTCGCGGGACGAACTCGGCGCGACCGGGCCACTAGTCGGGCCGCTGCGGTCGGGCGCTGGTGCTGTCGGCACCGTGCGGCGCTGGTCACCGCGTGCGAGGTTGATGGCTCCGTGCGGCGCTGCAGGCCCGCACCGAGCGATCAACCTCGCACCGAATGGGCATGGCCGCACCGTGCGAGTGCGTCCCACCAGGCGGACGGACCGTGCCTACTCAGCCGCGACCCGGATCGAGCCGGTGGCGGTGCGCTCGATGACCTCGGCCGCGCGCTCCTCGACCTCGGCGGCGTCCTTCGACGACAGCTGCAGCACGAGGGCGACGACTGCGGCGAGCACGATGAAACCGCCGTACCCGGCGATGACCGGGACGAGCCCGACCGAGGGCTCGAGCAGCCCGCCGATGACCGAGGGCACCCCGAACGCCAGGTAGCTGACGACGTAGATCGTGGAGAGCAGCCCGGCGCGGTGGGTCGGGGCAGCGGTGGCGAGCAGCATCCGCAGCGGCGCCTGGAACCCGGCGCCGAATCCGACACCGGCGATGGCGCTGCCGACGACCATGCCCGGCAGGGAGTGCGCGAACACGAACGACACGGTGACGATCGGGCCGAGCACGAGGGCAACGAGTCCGAGCAGGACCGCGCGACGGGTGTCCATCCGCTGGATCGCCAGGCCGGTCAGCGCGCCGACGCCCGTGACCACGGCGATGAGCGCACCGGCGGCGAAGTGGTTGGTGATGCCGAACACCGTGCCGAGCGCCGAGGGGACGAGCGACAGGAACATGCCGCCGAGGGCCCAGCTGGCGACGAGCGAGCCGGCGACGCCGCGGAACAGCCGGCGTGAGGACCGCGGCACGCTGATCGTCGGACGCAGGGAGCGAAGAGCGCCGGGACGACGCTGCACCTGCTCGGGGACGACGAACAGTGCGAGCACCAGCAGCACGAGGAGCGCGCCGAACAGCAGGTAGACGAGCTGCTCCGGTGCCGGACCCCACTGCACCAGCGCGCCGCTCGACATCGCGCCGGTGGCGAGTGCGATCGGCGGGATGACGCCGTTCAGCACGCCGGCCATGGTCGGGTGGCGTTCGAGGGAGTTGTCGATGAGGGCTGCGCCGAGGGCCCCGATGAGCAGCCCGACCGAGACACCCTGCACGATCCGGTCGACGATGAGCGCGACGACCCCGTCCGCCATCGCGAACAGGCCGAGCGACAGTGCGACACCCAGGCCGCCGACGACCAGGACAGGCTTGCGGCCGACGTGGTCGGACAGGCGACCCGCGACGAGCAGGCTCGCCAACAGGCCGGCGACGTAGATGGCGAAGACCCCGGTGAGCATGAGCGGGGTGAGGTGCCACTCGGCTGCGTAGACCGGGTAGATCGGCGACGGCACGGCCGACGACGCGACCGAGACCAGGAGCATCGCCGCCAGGATCCAGAACCCGGCGACCGAACGAGCTGACTGGTGCATGCGCACCCCTTTCCATCTCCGTGCAGTACGACTGCATTCGTACCGCACTCGAACAGTACGACGCAAGTCGTACAGCAAGCCGAACGGTGGTAGCGTCCCGTCCATGCCCGCGCACGTCGATGCTCCTGAACGGCTGCCGCAGCCGTCCGTGGCCGAGATGGACCTCCCGGTCGTGATGGACGCCCTGAGCGATCCGATCCGGCTCGCGATCCTGCACCGCTACCTGGTCGACGCGGCCGGGGGTGAGCGCAGCTGCGGCTGGGTCGGCATCGACCGGCCGAAGTCCACGCTGACCCACCACTTCCGGGTCCTGCGCGAGGCCGGTCTGCTCGAGCAGCACCTGGAGGGCCTGACCCGCGTCAGCCGCGTCCGCGTCGAGGACGTGCAGCAGCGGTTCCCCGGGCTCCTCGACCTGGTGCTCGACTGGCAGGTCCCCGCGGCCCTGCTGCGCGAGGGGATCGCCTCGTGAGCGACGGTGCAACCGCCAGCGTGGACACGGTGCGCACGCTGCCGTCGATCGTCGCGGACCCCGCCGTCACCACGGCGCTCGCCGCGGACCTGACGGCCGCTGGCTTCACCGTCGACCGGCTCGACTCGCTGTGGGGCGCCGAGGCCGCCGCATCGCTGCACCGCGGTTCGCGGGTCGCCGCGCTCCGCGCGCTCGCCGCCCGCGAGACCACGCCGCTCGGCAGCCTGGCGACGCTGTTCGTGCTCGGCCTGCCGGTGGTGCGGGCCGAGGCCGCCGCGGCGTTCCCGACCGCCGGGCTCGACGCCGTCATCGCCGCGGGCCTGCTGCGCAGTGAAGGCGACAGTGCCGACGCGCTCGTGCACCCCACCGTCGACCTGCGTCCCTACGCCTTCGTCGACGACCTCGGCGCCGGCAGCTGGTGGATCGTCTCCGACCTCGGCGAGCTCGCCCTCGGGCACGCCATCAGCGAGGAACACGTCCTCGGCATCGGCGGCGCCACCACGACGCTGAGCGGCCTGCAGGTGCCCGTCCCGGTCGAGCGTGTGCTCGACCTCGGCACCGGGTGCGGCATCCAGGCCATGCACGCGCGGCGCTTCGCCGACCAGGTGGTCGCCACCGACATCTCGCGCCGTGCCCTCGACATCGCCCGGTTCAACGCCCGACTCAACGGCATCGACGGCATCGACTTCCGGTTCGGCTCACTGTTCGAGCCGGTCGCGGGGGAGCGCTTCGACCGGATCGTGTCGAACCCGCCCTTCGTCATCACACCTCGTCGCGAGGGCGTCCCGTCGTACGAGTACCGCGACGGCGGCATGGTCGGCGACGCCCTGGTCGAGACGGTGCTCCGCGGCCTGTCCGACCACCTGGAGCCCGGCGGCACCGCTCAGCTCCTCGGCAACTGGGAGTACCACTGGGGTGTCGACGGCCTGGACCGCGTGCGCGGCTGGTTCGCCGACACCGACCTCGACGTCTGGGTGATCGAGCGCGAGCGGCAGGACCCGACGCCCTACGCGGAGACCTGGATCCGCGACGGCGGGACGAAGCCCGGCACGGCCGAGTTCGACAACCTGATGGGCGCCTGGCTCGACGACTTCGCGGACCGTCGCGTCACCGGCGTCGGCTTCGGCTACGTCGTGGTGCGTCGACCCCTGCCTGGAGGCACGTCCGGCCTCCGCCGGTTCGAGCGCGTCCCCGAGACGCTCGGCTCCAACCCCGCGGGCCTCGGCGCGACGGTCGCCCGCGTCCTCGACGCAGCCGCCTGGCTCGCCGCGCACGACGACGCTGCGCTCGCCACCGCCCACCTGTCGGTGGCCGGTGACGTCACCGAGGAGCGGTACTACTGGCCGGGTAACGACGACCCGACCGTGATGACCCTGGTGCAGGGTGGCGGGCTCGGGCGCCGGGTGGACGCGGACACCGCACTCGCAGCGTTCGTGGGTGCGTGCGACGGCGACCTGTCCGTCGCCGCGATCATCGGCGCGCTCGCGCAGATCACCGGCGTGGACGAGCGGGCGCTCGCCGCCGACCTGCTGCCGGCGGCGCGCGACCTGGTGCTCGACGGGCTGCTCGTCCCCGCTGCCTGACGATCAGGCGCGGTGGTCGCGCCAGCTGTGCTCGGGCGTGTAGCCGAGGAGTTCGCGGGCCTTCTCCGACGACAGCAGCGAGCTGACGCCGTCGATGTCCGCACGGCGCTCGATGTCCGGCACGAAGCGTTCGACGAGCTCGATGGTCGGGGTGTCCATCACCGTGTCGGGGCTGGCGATGACGAACGCCTCGAACCCGGTGAGGTCGGCCTCGAGTGCCCGGCGGACGGCCTGGGCCCCGTCGCGGGAGTCGATGTACGACCACAGGTTGAACGTCTTCGCCTCGGGGGTGGCGTCCCACGGGAACGCCGGGTAGTCGGTCTCGTCCATCACGTTCGAGAAGCGCAGGCCGATCATCTTCAGTTCCGGGTCCCAGCGGGTGAAGTGGCGGGCCATCTCCTCCTCGACCGCCTTGCCGAGGGAGTACGACGACTGCGGGCGGACCGCGAACTCCTCGTCGACCGGCAGGTAGGGCGGGTGGTGCTCGCCCATCGGGATGCCGAGCAGGGTCTCGCTCGACGCCCACACGACGTTCTTGATCTTCGCGGCACGTGCGGCGTGGAAGACATTGATCGACGAGGTCACGTTGTTCGTGATGAGGGCCACGTCGGGGACCTGCCCCGGGGCCGGCACCGCCGCGAGGTGCACGACGGCGTCCACGTGGTCGTACCGGTCGTCGATGCCGAGCAGGGCGTTCAGGACCTGGCCGTGGTCGGTCAGGTCGATCCGCACGAACGGGACACGCTCGGGCTTGTCGGGGGAGGGGACACGGTCGAGCAGGACCACGTCGTACCCGTGCGCATCGAGGTCACGCACCACCGCTCGTCCGAGCTTGCCGCTGCCACCGGTCACCACTACACGCGTCATCGCGTCACTCCACATCGTCGTCGGAACACACCCTGGCGGGCACCGACCATCCTGCCCCGCCGCACCTGACGCGACCAGGCCCTGTCCGTACCCCGGAGCTGGCGGCTGGGCCCGTTTTACATATCGACACCCATACGCCAGTGTTCGACCATGGAACGATCGCAGACCTCATGAGCAATGAAATGAGCGAGATAGCGCACCTCGTCGACGGTGGAAGGATCGGTGATGCCGTCCGAGCCGCCCGCGGGCTCACCCCTCAGCGGGTCCGTGAACTCCTCTTTGCTTCTGGTGGGTTCATGCAGGACTCTGGCGCGTACGACGAGTTCTTCCGCCGCTGGTACGCCACGCTCGAGAGCCCGTACCTGCGGGCCGAAGCAGCGGATTGGTTCTGCCAGGCGTACCTGACCGAACTGGCCGACGTTCCTGGTGCGGAGCACTACGGAGCGGCCTTGTCGACGGATTCGAAGCGAGCGGTGCGTGACCACCTCGCGCGGGAGATGCGCGGCCGGAACATCTCAGATTGGTCGATGTCTCCGGAGGAACCCCTCTCGAAGACGCAGGTCCGCGCGTGGAGCACCGCGGCGGACGAACTCGCTGCCGTGCGCTTGCCCTGACCACTTCGCCGGAGGGAGGCTCGGTGCGGACGTGCGGTGCGCCTCCCGTCAGGCGGTGGGGGCGACCTGGGCGATCGCGAGGCGGGCGACGAGCTCGACGTGCTCGGCCATGTCGCGGGTGGGGTCGAAGAGCCACTGGATCTGCATGCCGTCGGACACCGCGAGCAGCACGCTGGTGAGTTCGTCGGGGTCGATGTCGGTACGCAGCCGACCGTCCTGCTGCATGGTGCGGAAGTCGGCGGACAGGTCACGGCGGCTGCGTTCGTAGCGCTCGCGGAAGTACTCGTGCGCCGGGTGCTCGGCGTCGGTGGCAGCGGCGGCGGACAGGTTGACGAACATCTGCACCAGGCCCGGGACCTCGGCGTTGTGCCGCACGATCGCCGCGAGCAGGGCTGCCGGGTCCGCGGCCTGCCAGTCGTGCGCGAGGTCGAGCTCGTCGCGCCGGCGGAGGATCTCGACCCAGAGCTCGTCCTTGGAGTCGAAGTAGTGCAGCAGGCCGGCCTGGGTCAGCTCCACGGCGTCGGCGATGTCCTTGATGCTCGTCCGCCGGAAGCCCTGCGACGCCACGAGGTCCAGCGCGACCGTGAGGATCTCCTCGCGCTTCGCGATGCCCTTTGCGTACGAACCCCGTCGTGCCATGGCCAGACTGTACCGCCCGCAGGAGACCCGAGAAAACCAAGCAACGGTTGGTTTTCGGTGGTACGGTGCAGGAGCTGCCAGCGCGGGCGGCGAACCCGGTGGATGGTGGGTGTGGGCGACGAGGCCCCGGCTGTCCAGGCGGCGCCCCGCGGCCCTGAACGAGAGGACCGACCACCGTGACCACCGTGAACGACGCGAGCACCGCCTCCAGTCCGTCGACGCCGCTGACCGAGCGCATCGATGCGCTCCTCGGCCAGCTGACCACCGACGAGAAGGTGCAGCTGCTCACCGGACGTGACTTCTGGACCACCTGGCCCATCGAGAAGATCGGGCTGCGCCGGATCCTGATGTCGGACGGCCCGTCGGGCGTGCGCGGCGAGGTGTGGGACGAGCGCGACCCGTCCCTGAACCTGCCGTCGGCGACCGCGCTGAGTGCCTCGTGGGACCGCGCGATCGCGAAGCGCTACGGCGCCGCCGCCGCGGTGGAGGCCCGCCGCAAGGGCGTGGACGTTGTGCTCGGCCCGACCATCAACCTGCACCGGTCCCCGCTCGGTGGCCGGCACTTCGAGGCGTTCAGCGAGGACCCTGTGCTCACGGGGGACCTGGCCGCGTCGTACGTCGACGGCGTGCAGGAGAACGGTGTCGCTGCCACCCCGAAGCACTACATCGCGAACGACTACGAGACCGACCGCTTCACCGCGTCGACCGAGGTGTCGGACCGCGCGCTGCGCGAGCTGTACCTGCTGGCGTTCGAGAAGGCCGTGACCGAGGCACACGCCTGGGCGATCATGTCGTCGTACAACGCGATCAACGGCGTGACGGCGTCGGAGAACGACCTGCTTGAGACCCCGCTCAACTCGGAGTGGGGCTTCGACGGCATCGTCGTGTCCGACTGGACCGGGGTGCGTTCCGTGGACTCGGCGAAGGCGTCGCAGGACGTCGCGATGCCGGGGCCGAACCCGTGGTGGAGCGAGGGCCCGCTGCTCGCCGCCGTGCAGTCCGGCGAGGTGCCGATGGCGGCGATCGACCGCAAGGTCCGCCGGATCCTGACGCTGGCCGCACGCGTCGGCGCGCTCGAGGGCTTCGAGCCCGTCGCCGCGTCGCCCGTGCACGTCGAGGACGGCATCGCGTTCGTGCGCGAGGCCGAGGCCGAGGGCATCGTCCTGGTCCGCAACACCGGTGTCCTGCCGCTCGACGCCCCCGCCGTGTCGCGCATCGCGGTGATCGGGCACAACGCCGACCAGGCCCGCACGCAGGGCGGCGGCTCGGCCACGGTCGTGCCGTCGCAGGTCGTGTCACCGCTGGACGGCATCCGCTCGGCCTTCCCCGGCGCGAGCGTGGACTACGCGATCGGCGCCGTCGTGCAGGAGGGCATCGCGGAGTTCCCGCTGTCCACCATCACGAACCCCGGCACCGAGGAACCCGGCGCCCGGGTCGCCTTCGTCAAGGACGGCGAGGAGCTGTTCGTCGAGGACCGCCGCGCGACGGCACTGTTCTGGTTCGGCGGCGACGCCCCGACGCGTGAAGCCGACCGGCTCGACATCACCACCACCTACACGGCCGAGTCGACCGGGACCGTGCGGTTCGGCATCGGCGCGGCCGGACGGTCACGCATGTGGATCGACGGCGAGCTGCTGCTCGACGAGGACGTGCCGTTCGAGGGTGACCAGCTCGGTGCCGCGTTCCTCAACCCGCCGGCGCGGTCGGTGCCGGTCGAGGTGACGGCGGGACAGCAGGTCGCGATCCGCATCGAGTACGACATCGTGCAGGACGAGACGCTCGGCGGGGTGCTGGCGTACCAGTTCGGCACCGAGCCGTCGGACGACGACCCCGCCGTGCTCATCGAGGCCGCGGTGGACGCCGCCCGTGGTGCGGACGTCGCCGTCGTCGTGGTCGGCACGAACTCCAAGGTCGAGTCCGAGGGCTACGACCGGTCCTCGCTGGCACTGCCCGGCCACCAGGACGACCTGGTGCGCGCGGTCGCCGCGGCGAACCCGAACACGGTCGTCGTCGTGAACGCCGGGTCGCCGGTCGAGATGCCCTGGCGGAACGACGTCGCCGCGGTGCTGCTGACCTGGTTCGGTGGGCAGGAGTACGGCAACGCCCTGGCCGACGTGCTGACGGGGGCGCAGGAGCCCGGCGGCCGCCTGCCCACCACGTGGCCCGTCGCGATGGCCGACGTCCCGGTGCTCGACGTCACCCCGGTCGACGGGAAGGTCGCGTACGACGAGGGTGTCCACGTCGGCTACCGGGCCTGGCTGCGGGCCGGCACCGAACCGGCGTACCCGTTCGGGCACGGCCTCGGCTACACCACGTGGTCGATCGAGGGTGTCTCCGCGAGTCCGACCGTGCGCGAGGGCGACGCCGTCATCGTCACGGCGACCGTCGCGAACACGGGTGACCGCGCCGGCAAGCACGTCGTGCAGGTCTACGCGTCCCGTGCGGAGTCGGCGGTCGACCGCCCGGTGCGCTGGCTGGTCGGGTTCGCCCCGGTCCGGCTCGCCGCGGGCGCCTCGACGGAGGTCTCGATCGAGGTCCCGGCGCGAGCCTTCGCCCACTGGGACGGCTCGTGGCAGTACGAGTCGGGGGCCTTCACGCTGCACGTCGGCGCGTCGGTCACCGACGACGCCGGAACCGCGTCCCTCGAACTGGAGTGACGAAGTCGTCCGGTTTCCGCGCAGCTCCCAACTCCATTCAGTAACATCGTTCTGCGCGAGTCGGCTGGTTACCGTCCGCGCACGCACCGACTACGGGGTCGCTGGGTGAGCGACTCGGTCTCCTGATCCGGCCGTTGTTGCCCTGGCCTCCCCGGTGCGTCCCAGAATGCGTCCCCGCGTCCGCGCGGGGACGCATTCGTCGTTCCGGCCCCGATCCGCAGGCGAACCGGCGCGGGAACCAGGTTCCGGACACAACACCACGGAATCGCGCGGTGCTGTGTCCGGAACCTGGTTCCGTGGCTCGTTCCGGCCCCGATGCGCACCGGTGAACCGGTTGCCGCACTTCGTCCCGGTTCGGAAAAACGAGTGACACTTGGTCAACTTCATACGTCCCAGGTGCGCGGAACGGTGTGACAAACCGCTCGGTAGGTGGAACGATGGGTGCACCATCTCGTGCGGATCAGGGACGAGATGGTCATCCGGCCGGGCTCTCGGGCCTCACCAACTCGATCAGAGCCCCGCCGGATGCCCTTGACTCTCGGTGGCGGTGCGGCGGCGGGACCGCAGGCGGTCAGGCCAGCGGCGCCGGCGGTCAGGTCCGCGGCGCCCGCCCTCAGGCCCGCAGCGCCGGGGCGATCTCCTCGGCCACGATGCGCAGGATCCGCTCGTGCGCCGCACGGTCGCCGTTCGCCGGCAGGGTGATGACCAGTTCGTCGGTGGCGGTGACCGCCGGGTCGGCGAGCAGGCTGTCGAGGATGGCCGCCGGTTCGCCGAACACGACCTTGCTGAAGCGGAACGGCGGGTTCCCCGAGAGTGGCCGGCCCTCGTCGTCCATCCCGGAGGCGTACCCGGTCAGGAACTCCTCGTGCACGGCGCGGTCGTGTTCGTCGAGGAGCGGCACCACGATCCGGCCCACGGCGACCTTGGACTCGCGCTGCGGGTGCAGCTCGGCGAACCGCTCACGGTAGGCGGCGATCTGGTCGGCCTGCGCCTGGGCGAACGGCGCGCCGGTGTCCTCGGTGTTCAGGGTCGAGCAGTGCAACAGGAGGCCCTTCTCGGCCGTGCGGACCGCCGTGCCCATGCTGCCGCCGCCCCACCAGACGCGGTCGCGCAGACCCGGGCTGAGCGGCTGCAGGGTCAGGTCGGCCCCGGCGGGGATGCTCTCGTAGCCCTTGCCGGCACTGCCGAGGGGCTCGCCCTGCAGCACCTCGAGCAGCCGTGCGGCGCGGGCCTCGGCCTCGTCGCGGAAGCTGCGGTCGACCGTGCCGAACACCGGGTCGAGGATCGGGCCGTACCCGGCGATGCCCGTGCTGATGCCGAGCTGCACTCGGCCTCCGCTGAGCAGGTCGACCGTGCTGGCGTCCTCGGCCAGGCGCACCGGGTCCTCGTAACGCATGCCGAGCACGGCGGTGCCGAACGCGATGGTGCTGGTGCGCTGCGCGGCTGCCGCGAAGAAGGTCATCGGGCTCGTCAGGTACGGCTCGAAGTGCCGTCCGCGCACCCAGCCCGTCCCGTAGCCGAGCGACTCGGCGGTCTCGAACAGGCGCAGGCCGTCCTCCAGGGCGCGGGCGGCGCCGTCGGTGCCGCCGTGGTTCGGGACGAAGGAGAGGAAGCCGAGTTCGCGCATGTCGCGAGTCTATGCGCACGTATCGAAATGCGCCTGAGTCGGCGACGGGGCGGACGGGAGGCCCGTGGCGGGCTGGCACCGCGCCTCCAGTCCGTCATGGCCGCACCTGGGAGGATGGGCGCATGACCGACGTCACCGCCCTGCCCCCGCTCGTCGCCGCGATCCCGGCGGCGGTGGACGGCGTCGTCGACCCCGACGAGGTCTACGAGGCCTTCGCGGCCTGGGCCGCGGTGGGCGGCCGACCGCTGTACCCGGCGCAGGACGAAGCGGTCATCGAGCTCGTGTCCGGCGCGAACGTCGTGCTGAGCACGCCGACCGGCACCGGGAAGTCGCTCGTCGCGGCCGGCGCGCACTTCGCCGCGCTCGCCGAGGGAAAGCGGAGCTACTACACGGCACCGATCAAGGCGCTGGTGTCCGAGAAGTTCTTCCAGCTCGTCGAGCTGTTCGGTGCACAGAACGTCGGCATGGTCACCGGCGACTCGAGCGTCAACGCCGACGCCCCGATCGTCTGCTGCACCGCCGAGATCCTGGCGAACCTGGCGCTGCGGCAGGGACCGGACGCGGACGTCGACGTCGTCGTGATGGACGAGTTCCACTTCTACGGCGACCCCGACCGAGGCTGGGCGTGGCAGGTGCCGCTGCTCGTGCTCGAGCGTGCGCAGTTCCTGCTCATGTCGGCGACCCTCGGCGACGTCACCACGATCGCCGACGACCTGTCCCGCCGGACCGGCCGGCCCACCGCCCGCGTGACCGGTGTCTCGCGACCCGTGCCGCTCGAGTACCAGTACGTGATGACGCCCGTGCAGGAGACGGTCGAGCGGCTCCTCGAGGATGGCAAGGCGCCGATCTACATCGTGCACTTCGCCCAGGCGGCTGCACTCGAACGGGCGCAGTCGCTGATGTCGGCGAAGGTCGCCTCGCGCGAACGCCGCGACCAGATCGCCGACGCCATCGCCGGCTTCCGGTTCAGCGCCGGGTTCGGACAGACCCTGTCGCGCCTGATCCGGGCCGGCATCGGCGTGCACCACGCCGGCATGCTGCCGAAGTACCGACGACTCGTCGAGCAGCTCGCCCAGCGCGGCCTGCTGCCCGTCATCTGCGGCACCGACACCCTGGGCGTCGGGATCAACGTGCCGATCCGGTCCGTGCTGTTCACCGGGCTGACGAAGTTCGACGGCACGAAGATGCGCCAGCTGTCCGCGCGGGAGTTCCACCAGATCGCCGGCCGCGCCGGACGTGCCGGCTACGACACCGAGGGTGACGTCGTCGCCGAGGCACCCGAGCACGACATCGAGAACGCCCGCGCCGTCGCCAAGGCCGGCGACGACCCGAAGAAGAAGAACAAGATCAAGCGGAAGAAGGCGCCCGAGGGTTTCGTGTCCTGGGGCCAGGCGTCGTTCGAGCGGCTGATCGCCGCCGAGCCGGAGCCGATGGTGTCGCGCATGCGGATCACGCACGCGATGGTGCTGTCCGTCGTCGCCCGTGGCGGGGACGCCTTCGCGGACGTCCGGTCGCTGGTCTACGACAACCACGAACCGCGCTCCCGGCAGCTCGCCATGGCTCGACGGGCACTCGTCATCGCCCGGACCCTCATCAACGCGCGGGTGATCGAGAAGGTCGACGGTGCCTACCGCTTGACCGTCGACATCGCGCCGAACTTCGCGCTCAACCAGCCGCTGTCACCGTTCGCGCTCGCCGCGTTCGAGCTGCTCGACCCTTCTTCTCCCACTTATGCACTGGACATGGTCTCGGTTGTCGAGGCCACCCTCGACGACCCGCGGGCGATCCTGTCGCAGCAGCAGTTCAAGGAGCGCGGCGAGGCCGTCGCCCGCATGAAGCAGGAGGGGATCGAGTACGAGGAGCGGATGGAGCTGCTCGAGGAGGTCACCTGGCCTCGCCCGCTGTCCGAGCTGTTGGAGGCGGCGTACGAGGCCTACGCCGCCGAACAGCCCTGGGTGCTCGACTTCCAGCTGTCCCCGAAGGCCGTCGTCCGCGACATGTACGAACGCGCGATGACCTTCGGCGACTTCGTGCGCTTCTACCAGCTCACCCGCTCCGAGGGCCTCGTGCTCCGCTACCTGTCCGACGCGTACCGGACCATGCGACAGACCATCGCCGAGGAACAGCGGACCCAGGAGCTCGACGACCTGATCGAGTGGCTGGGCGAGGTCGTGCGGCAGACCGACTCCTCGCTCGTCGACGAGTGGGAGGCGCTGCTCAACGGTGACGTTCTGCTGGCTTCCGAGGAGCACGAGGAGATCGCGCCGCCGCAGCCCGCACGGCTCACCGGCAAGCCGCGGGCGTTCCGGGTGCTCGTGCGCAACGCCCTGTTCCAGCGGGTGCTGCTCGCCGCGGCCGACGACATCGACGGGCTCGGGGAACTCGACGCGACCGCGGGCTTCGACCGAGCCGCGTGGGACAACGTGCTCGAGGAGTACTACGAGGAGCACGACAGCATCGGCACCGATGCCGATGCGCGCTCGATGCAGTACCTGGTGCTCGACGAGAGCGGCGCCACCGCGTCACCCCGGGTCTGGAAGGCGCGGCAGATCTTCGCCGACCCCGAGGGGGACAAGGACTTCGGGTTCTCGGCGACGATCGACCTGGACGCCTCGGACGAGGTCGGCGAGGCTGTCGTGCGGCTCACCGAGACCGGGCGGTTCGACGGGTGGGCCGAGGTCGACGTCGACTGATCGGCGCTGGGGTTGTCGGACGTGTACCGTCTCCGGCACCACCCCCACCCGAGAGGACTGCGTCATGCGCATCGGATCCAGCATCGCCCTGATCGTCATCGGCGCGATCGTCGCCTTCGCGCTGAACATCCAGCTCGCCGGTATCGACCTCCGCCTGATCGGCTACATCCTGATGGCAGCCGGTGTCGTGCTGCTCATCATCAGCCTCGCCGTGGCCTTCGGCGGTCGCCGCACCACGACCACCACGCGCTCGGGCGTCGACCCGGCGTCGGGGGAGCAGATCACCCGCCAGGACCGGCGCGACGGGACCTACTGACCCGCGGTCAGTGCTCCGGCAGGTACTCGTGCCGGAAATCGGCGACCGCGTCGGCGATGTGGTCGTAGTCGCGATCCGAGCTGAGGACGGTTGCCCCGTTCCGCACGGCGTAAGCAGCGATGTGGACGTCGATCGGTCCGGCTCCGCGGACGTGGCCGTTGTTCCAGAGAGCGTTCTGGATGCTCGTCACATCCTGGACGTCCGGGTGTTCTGATGCTTCGAGGAAGGCGTCCATGTCATCGCGGTGTCCCTGGTGGTCGGGCCCGGTGCGTGCTGAATGGCAGTACTCGAGGACCTGCGGCGGGCAGGTCATGATCAAGTCTTGCGTCGCGATCTCGCGAAGGCGTCGTGCGATCCCCGCGGAACGGTGCGCCTTCCACCAGACGGAGTTGTCGACGATGTACGTCGCCATCAGGGATGGAGCTCGTCAGCCGCGGAAGGGTCGGCGCCGAAGTCCCGCGCGATGATGCGTTCGACGGCGGCGGGCTGTCGCCGCACCGCGATGAGGGTTTCGAGTGCTCTCTGCACGACCTCGCGGTTGGAGCGCGCGCCGGTCAGCTGCTTCGCATCATCGAGCACGCGTGGATCAAGATCGATCGTCGTCACTGCCATACCGATCACCTCCGTTATACAGAGGAGTATATAACCGGGCGGGCTGCTGGCGGAAGGGTCAGAAGAGGGTCGCGGGCGGGGTCGCGTCGGGCAGCGCGGACGGCTCGGGGACCTCGGCGCCGGGCCAACCCGGACCGTGCGGCACGTCGGTGCCGTTCTGGAACGCGGTGGCAGCACCGCGGGCACGCACATCGGCGGCCTCGTTCATCTCGTGACCGACGTGGCCGCGGACCCACTCGAACGTGACCTTGCGGCCCTGCAGTTCCGCGTCGAGTTCCTTGATGATCTCGACGTTGAGCACCGGCTTGCCGTCGGCCTTCCGCCAGCCCTTGCGCTTCCAGCCGGCGAGCCACTCGGTGCAGGCCTTGATGGCGTACTGGCTGTCGCACAGGATGTGCAGCGGCTCGCCGGTGTCCTTCGTGGCGCGGAGCAGCTGCAGCACGGCGGTGAGCTCGCCGATGTTGTTCGTCGCGCGGGGCCAGCCGCCGGCCGCCCACCGGTCGTCGTCGACGTACCAGGCCCACCCGGCAGGGCCGGGGTTGCCGAGGGCTGAGCCGTCTGCGGCGGCGACGATCGTCACGATGGGACCTCCTGGTGGTGCCGAGTGCTCGCGAGTGCTGGTCAACCGTAACCGACCGTACGGACGGGCTCCGCGCGGCGGGGCGGCGACCGGATCAGCGCGCTGCGGGATCCAGGTTGAGATCGGTGTCCGTGATGAGCTGGTCGCCCGCGCCGGTCTGCAGCGACGGGTTCAGCCAACGGAGTTGCGCGACGGTGATGCCCAAGCGTTCGGCGACCGTCACCTGCGCGTCGTCGCTCGACACCTGGTACGACACCGGCACACCGTGACGTTCGTGCACCCAACCGTTCGCCCCGGGCCGCGCTGCGCCCACGTCGACCTGCAGGTGCGGGTACGGGTCGGGGATCGTCCAGTGCAACGGAGCGACTGCGAGCACGGAGCCGATGCCGGTGCGTCCGGAATCGTCCCCGTCATCAGACGGTGCCGGCACGAGCGCCACGCTGTGCAGGAAGTCCGGAGTGGACCCAGCCTCGGACAGTCCGACCGAGTCCGGGGCGCCGGTCTCGGGGTCCCAGATGACGACCCCGGCACGGTGTCCGCTGGCGTCGCCGGCACCGTCAGCGTCACCCCCGCGGAACTCCAAGCTCATCCACTGCGGGTTCGTCGTGCGGTAGCCGGACAACTCGGCGTCGAAGGTGCCGGTCTCGTTCGCGACGACCCGCACGTGGATCCGGGTGTCGCCGCTCGCCGAGACGACATCGGTCTCGGCGGCGACCGTGCCGGGCGCCAGGACCTGCGGCGTGCTGACCTGTTGTGCGGCGGGAGTCGGGTCGGCTCCCGGGCTCCGGCTCGTTCCGTCGAGTGATGCCTGTCGCGTCGGCACCGGGATCGCGTCGTCGCCGCCGGACGCCGTGCACCCGGCGAGCAGCAGCCCCACCAGCGCCGAGCCGATCACTGTGGTCGTCGCGGTCCGTGTTCGTCCCATCGTTCCCCCTCGTCGGCAGCGTAGCGGGGGCCAGGGACGTCATCGAGTGCGGGGAGCGGACCGAGCCAGACTCGTTACACGGGGCCGAGGACTACCGTCCGCTGCAGGAGGAAACACCATGAGCGACAGCATCCCGAACGCCCCCGGCCCCGAGCCGTCCGACGACCGAGCACGGAACGACGCGCTCCGCGACGCCGCGCACAGCGACGACGTCGACGGGGTCAGCGGACGCGAGCAGCGAGCAGCGGACACGTCGTACAGCCCGTCGAGCGAGCGCGAGATGGACGCGTCCCAAACGAAGCAGCGCGACGACGCCGACCTGCGTGAGGACGGCATCGACCCGTCCAAGGTCATCGCGGCCCCCGGGACGGGTGGCGCGGACGACGCCGGCGACGTCGAGCCCGAACCGGGCGACCTGCACCTGCCGTGGCAGTCCGAGGAGGACCGCCGAGGCTAGCTCGGCTACGACACCGAGTCCGGGTG
This sequence comes from Curtobacterium sp. MCLR17_034, assembly GCF_003234485.1. Lineage (NCBI taxonomy): Bacteria > Bacillati > Actinomycetota > Actinomycetes > Micrococcales > Microbacteriaceae > Curtobacterium > Curtobacterium sp. MCLR17_034. Next base: position 178,814 of record NZ_QKTH01000005.1, on the reverse strand, counting down.
GGAGCCCGTCCGCTGCCCGGACTCGAGCGTCGCGATCGCCGCGAGCTCGTCGTTGGTCAGCACGAAGCCGTCGACGTCGAGGTTCGACTGGATCCGTGACGGCGTGACCGACTTCGGCAGCACCACCACGTCCTGCTGCACGTTCCACCGCACGAGCACCTGCGCCACGCTCACGCCGTGCGCATCCGCGATGCCGGTCAGCACCGGCTCGTCGATCAGGCGCCCACGACCGAGCGGCGACCACGCCCCGGTCACGATGTCGTGCTGCTCGTGGAACGCGATGAGTTCGCGCTGCGGCAGCCACGGGTGCCGTTCGACCTGGTTCAGTGCCGGCACCTCGCCGGTCTCGTCGATGAGCCGCTGCAGGTGCGGCACCTGGAAGTTCGAGACACCGATGCTCCGTGCCCGCCCTGACTCACGCAGTTCCACCAGAGCGCGCCAGGTCTCGACGTAGAGGGCGTTGGCGGCGGCCGGCCAGTGGATCAGGTAGAGGTCGACGGCGTCGAGCCCCAGCCGCTCGAGGCTGCCGTCGAACGCCCGCAGCGTCGCGTCGCGCCCCTGGTGGTCGTTCCACACCTTGGTCGTCACGAAGACGTCGTCACGGTCCAGCCCGGAGGCCCGGATCGCCTTGCCGACGCCGGTCTCGTTGCCGTACATCTCGGCGGTGTCGACGTGCCGGTAGCCGGCGTTCAGCGCGAGGCCGACCGCCGTCTCGGCTTCGGCATCGTCGACCTTGTAGACGCCGAAGCCGATCGCGGGGATCGAGCGGCCGTCGCGCAGGGGAACTGAGGTGACCATGCACCCATCCTGCCGGTGCCTGGCGGGCGTGCGCCGGGCCTCCAGGCCATCTGTGGAGAACGCGACCCGTACGCCGGACGCACGTTCCTTCCCATAGCGGCCGCGATGGCGAGTGGGATCGGGCGTACCTGGTCAGAACTTCCGACCAGGTACGCCCGTTTCGACCAGGCACGCCCGAAACCGCCCGCCGCTCAAGTCGGCAGGTGCACCGGCTCGGTGTCGGGGAGGGGGCTGGCGTCACGGCCGCGCAGGTCGGGCAGCCAGCTGCGCATCGCCAGGGGGAGCAGCACGCCCAGGCCGGCCATCACGGCGCCGACGGTGAAGCCGCCGACGGGGCCGCTGCCGTCGATCAGGAAGCCGGCGATCGCCGAACCGCCGGCGGCACCGATCAGCTGGCCGGTGCCCATCCAGCCGTAGGCCTCGGCCGTGTCGGAGAACTTGACGGTGGCCGAGACCGAACCGAACATCACCGCGAGGGCCGGCGCGATGCCCACACCCGCGATGACCAGGGCCAGGCAGAGCCACCAGAAACCCGTGCCACCGAGGGCAAGGGTGAGGCCGACGAAGACGACGGCCATGCGCGTCCACAGGGTGTTGCGGGAGATCGGGCGGTGGCCGAACGCCAGGCCGCCGGCGAGCGAACCGACCGCGAACACCGCGAGGACGATGCCGGCGTTCGGGCTGCCCTCGCCGAAGACGCTGGTGACGCTCGCCTCGACCGCGGCGCACGCTCCGATCAGCAGCAGACCGGTCAGGGTGGCGACGACGACCGCGGGGCGCTTCAGCACGACACCGAAGGCGCGCTTCGAACGGGGGATGCGGACGCGGCCGAGCTCGGGGGAGGCGATGAACCACGCGCCGCCGACGACCAGGAAGACCATCGCGACGACGATCGCCTCGACCGTGCCGACCTGGGTGGCGACGAAGGTGGTGATGACCGGGCCGGCGACCCAGATGAGCTCCTGCGCGCTGGCGTCGAGGGAGAAGAGGGGTGTGAGCTGCGCCGACGTCACCATCTTCGGGTAGATGGTGCGCACCGCCGGCTGCACGGGCGGGACCGCCAGGCCGCCGAGGAACCCGACCACCACGTAGCCCCAGAGCGGCATGACCACGAACGCGATGACCACCATGCTGATCAGCGCGACGATGCTCGTCAGGATGAGGACGGGGCGCATGCCCCAGCTGCCCATCCACCGGCTCGTCAGGGGACCGGCCAGCGCCTGCCCGATGCTCGTCGTCGCGAGCACCAGGCCGGCCGCGCCGTAGGAGTCGAACACGTGCTCGACGTGCAGCAGGTAGGCCAGCGACAGCATGCCGAACGGGAACCGCGCGGTGAGCTGTGCGGCGATGACACGACCCACGCCAGGGGTCTTCAGGAGGGGCCCGTACGTACTCACGAGACGAGTGTACGGACCGGCCGGACGGGGGTGTCCCCCGTCCTGGGGAGGGGCGGTTCGCGACACGCCGACGCGTTGATTCCACATCTGTGGATCGGGACTGTCCACCGGTGTGGGGAAGTGTCGGTGGTCGGGCGCAGACTGGCGGAAACTCGGGCCTCCCGGGAATCCACAGACTGTGGAGGACGTTGTGGAGAACTACACGGCTGTAACACTTCCTCTAGTGGTCGGTGCTGCGGCTAGCCACTAGATGTAGTGTGGAGGCATCGCAGCGGCCCCTCCCGGACACGACTGCGGACAGACATCAGCACCACCTCCACAGCACAGCAGAAACCAGTAGGAACCAGGGGAGAACATGGCCGTCACCGTCTACACCAAGCCGTCCTGCGTCCAGTGCACCGCGACGTACCGGGCCCTCGACAACAAGGGCATCGAGTACGAAGTGCACGACGTCTCCACGGACGAAGCAGCGCTCGAGCACGTCAAGAGCCTGGGCTACATGCAGGCCCCCGTCGTCGTCACGGACGACGACCACTGGTCGGGCTTCCGCCCCGACAAGATCGCAACCCTCAGCGCCGAACTGGCGTAGTCGTTCTGCGGGCCCCGAAGGGGCCCGCAGGCAGGGCATCTCGGGAGGCGCGACTCGCCTCTCCTGGCCCGTCCGGTCCGCCTGTCCGCACCTTCTCCAGAGGAGCGCACCATGAGCCGATTGGTCTACTTCTCGAGCGTGTCCGGGTACACCGCGCGCTTCGTCGAGAAGCTCGGCCGCGACGCGGACCGGATCCCGCTCTACCCGAGCGAACCATTCCTGCACGTCGACGAGCCCTACGTCCTGGTCCTGCCCACCTACGGTGGCGGCAACGGCGAGGGTGCAGTCCCCAAGCAGGTCATCAAGTTCCTCAACGACGCCCACAACCGCTCGCTGATCCGCGGCGTGGTGGTGGGTGGCAACACGAACTTCGGCGAGGCGTACGGCCTCGCAGGGGACGTCATCGCGCAGAAGTGCAACGTCCCCCTTCTCTACAGATTCGAACTCTTCGGGACCCCTGACGACGTGTCGGCGGTCAACTCAGGATTGGATGCATTTTGGACGCAGCAGTTGCAGACGTCGATCTGACGTCGCCGCAGACGGGGATGGACTACCACTCCCTCAACGCGATGCTCAACCTCTACGACGCGGACGGGAACATCCAGTTCGACAAGGATCGTGAGGCCGCCAAGCAGTTCTTCCTGCAGCACGTCAACCAGAACACCGTCTTCTTCCACAACCTGAAGGAGCGGCTCGACTACCTGGTCGAGAACGAGTACTACGAACAAGCAACGATCGACATGTACTCGCTGGACTTCATCCAGCGACTCAACGACCTGGCCTACTCGAAGAAGTTCCGGTTCCAGACGTTCCTCGGCGCGTTCAAGTACTACACGAGCTACACGCTCAAGACGTTCGACGGCAAGCGGTACCTGGAGCGCTTCGAGGACCGCGTCGTCATGACCGCCCTCGGCCTGGCCCAGGGCAACGAGCAGCTCGCCATCGACCTGGTCGAAGAAATCGTCGCCGGCCGCTTCCAGCCCGCGACCCCCACGTTCCTCAACACGGCGAAGGCACAGCGCGGCGAGCTCGTCTCCTGCTTCCTGCTCCGCATCGAGGACAACATGGAGTCGATCTCGCGCGGCATCAACTCCTCGCTGCAGCTCTCGAAGCGCGGCGGTGGCGTGGCCCTGCTCCTCTCCAACATCCGTGAGGCCGGCGCCCCGATCAAGCAGATCGAGAACCAGTCCTCGGGCATCATCCCCGTGATGAAGCTGCTGGAAGACTCCTTCTCCTACGCGAACCAGCTCGGTGCGCGTCAGGGTGCCGGCGCGGTCTACCTCAGCGCCCACCACCCGGACATCATGAAGTTCCTCGACACCAAGCGCGAGAACGCCGACGAGAAGATCCGCATCAAGACGCTGTCCCTCGGCGTCGTCGTGCCGGACATCACGTTCGAGCTCGCGAAGAACAACGAGGACATGTACCTGTTCTCGCCGTACGACGTCGAGAAGGTCTACGGCGTCCCCTTCGGCGACGTCCCGATCTCCGAGAACTACCGCGCGATGGTCGACGACTCGCGCATCAAGAAGACGAAGATCAAGGCGCGTGACTTCTTCACGACCATCGCCGAGATCCAGTTCGAGTCGGGCTACCCGTACATCGTGTTCGAGGACACGGTGAACAAGGCCAACCCGATCAAGGGTCGGATCAACATGTCCAACCTGTGCTCCGAGATCCTGCAGGTCAACACCCCGACGACCTTCAACGAGGACCTGTCCTACAAGGAGATCGGCAAGGACATCTCCTGCAACCTCGGCTCGCTGAACATCGCGCTGACGATGGACTCGCCCGACTTCGGCAAGACCATCGAGACGGCCATCCGCGGCCTGACCTCGGTCTCGCAGATGTCGCACATCACCTCGGTGCGTTCCGTCGAGGACGGCAACGACAAGTCGCACGCCATCGGCCTCGGCCAGATGAACCTGCACGGCTACCTCGCTCGTGAGCGCGTCTACTACGGCTCCGAAGAGGGCATCGACTTCACGAACATCTACTTCTACACGGTGCTGTTCCACGCCCTGCGTGCGTCGAACAAGATCGCGATCGAGACCGGCGAGACCTTCGACGGCTTCCGCGACTCGAAGTACGCGTCGGGTGAGTTCTTCGACAAGTACACCGACCAGACGTGGACGCCCGCGACCGCTCGTGTTGCCTCGCTGTTCGACAACGCGAACATCACGATCCCGACGCAGGACGACTGGAAGGCGCTGAAGGCGTCCGTCCAGGAGCACGGCATCTACAACCAGAACCTGCAGGCCGTCCCGCCGACCGGTTCGATCTCGTACATCAACCACTCGACGTCGTCGATCCACCCGATCGCGTCGAAGATCGAGATCCGCAAGGAAGGCAAGCTCGGCCGCGTCTACTACCCGGCGCCGTTCATGACGAACGACAACCTGGACTACTACCAGGACGCGTACGAGATCGGTGCCGAGAAGATCATCGACACGTACGCCGCGGCGACGCAGCACGTGGACCAGGGCCTGTCCCTGACGCTGTTCTTCAAGGACACCGCCACCACGCGTGACATCAACAAGGCGCAGATCTACGCATGGCGCAAGGGAATCAAGACGATCTACTACATCCGTCTCCGCCAGCTCGCGCTGGAGGGCACGGAGGTCGAGGGCTGCGTCAGCTGCATGCTGTAGAGCTGCCGCTCTGCTCCCTGGAGGCGCGGTGCCAACCCGCACCGCGCCTCCAGTCCGTCACTTAGTCACCATCTCTGTAAGGAACACACGTTGGTCGAGAAGCTGAAGCTCATTGATCGGGTCCAGGCCATCAACTGGAACCGCATCCAGGACGACAAGGACGTCGAGGTCTGGAACCGTCTCGTCAACAACTTCTGGCTGCCCGAGAAGGTGCCGCTGTCGAACGACGTGCAGTCGTGGAACACGCTGACGCCGGCCGAGCAGACCCTGACCATGCGTGTGTTCACCGGTCTGACCCTGCTCGACACCATCCAGGGCACAGTCGGCGCCGTGTCGCTCATCCCCGACGCGATCACCCCGCACGAGGAAGCCGTCTACACGAACATCGCGTTCATGGAGTCGGTGCACGCCAAGTCCTACTCGTCGATCTTCTCGACCCTCGCGTCGACCCGTGAGATCGACGAGGCCTTCCGCTGGTCCGAGGAGAACCCGAACCTGCAGAAGAAGGCGTCCATCGTGATGGACTACTACCAGGGCGACAACCCGCTGAAGCGCAAGGTCGCCTCGACGCTGCTCGAGTCGTTCCTGTTCTACTCGGGCTTCTACCTGCCGATGCACTGGTCGTCGCGCGCCAAGCTCACGAACACCGCCGACCTGATCCGCCTGATCATCCGCGACGAAGCCGTCCACGGGTACTACATCGGCTACAAGTACCAGAAGGGCCTCGAGACCCTCACGCAGGCGGAGCGCGACGAGCTCAAGGACTACACGTTCTCGCTGCTGTTCGAGATGTACGAGAACGAGGTGCAGTACACGCAGGACCTCTACGACGAGGTCGGGCTGACCGAGGACGTCAAGAAGTTCCTGCACTACAACGCCAACAAGGCGCTGATGAACCTGGGCTACGAGCCGATGTTCCCGAAGAACATCACCGACGTGAACCCGGCCATCCTCTCCGCCCTGTCGCCGAACGCGGACGAGAACCACGACTTCTTCTCGGGCTCCGGCTCGTCGTACGTCATCGGCAAGGCCGTGAACACCGAGGACGAGGACTGGGACTTCTGATCCTGGTCTGACTCGTGGGAACGCCCCGCTGGCTTCGGCCGGCGGGGCGTTTCTGTGTCCGCAGGCCCGCCCGTCACTGAGATCAAGCGCGGACGGGCTATGTGAGACAGGCCCCGTCTACCTCACGAAGCGTGGAGCAGTTCGTCCGGTGGACGACCGGCTTACGAGACGGCAAAACAAGGTTCCGCATGCTCGGGCGAGCCGAGCGTAGGCGCAGGGGACGATCGCGTCAGGAGCTGTTTCGCTGAAGCTCGGCTACACGTTCCTGTCCTTATACATCTGCACCAGGCGCGCAACGAGGGTGAGTGCTGCGTCGTAGAACATCGCGAGCGTGACCACCGAGGTTGTGAGTTCGAACGACGCCGAGCCGGCAACGGAGGGTCCTAGCTGCCTCACCTCGAGAACGTTCCGCATCATGGAAGTGTTGCCGTGCGCGATGCCACTGGCCATCTGCCAAAGGATCAGAGGGGGCTCCACTAGATCAGGGACGAGGCCCGCGATTGCAGTCAGCCGACTCGTGACCGAAGTGACCTTCGAGATCCGCGTGCCTCGGATACGCGGACGTTCGTCAATGAGTTCTTCCAATCGCACCTGCATCCGGTTGAACCCGACATCGTTCGCGGGATCGAGGCCCAGCTCGGTTTTGACGGAGCGGACTTGTCGGCGGTTGTCCCAAGTCAGTTCAAACGAGCGCAGCACGCGATCATCGCGGCTCCTCGGCTGGAGGATCCAGAGGCCGGTGCCGGTCATCTCGATAGCACTGCGCACCAGCGTGAAGAGTGACATCGCGAGGATCTTCCCGCCTGAGTCCTCGACCGTTACTTGCACGGCCCTGAGATGGTCCGTGGCTGCAACCAGTAGCCCGATTACTTGATCCGGGATGGGGTTGTACGCCGTCGCCGCCCGGTCGCCACGAGCGATGAGCGATTGCGTTCCTCGAGAGTCTCGACCAGCTGCTCCAACGCGGTCAATCGTGCAAAGCTGAGTTGCAGGAACTCGAAGCCTCGCTGCGCGTCCGCATCAGACTCGCGAGTGTTGCGGACGCCCGTCGGATCGTTCATAGGGCGAACGTAGTGCAGGGAGCGGCTCTCTGGAACGAGGGTGGCTATCACCAAAAACGACGTCAGCGCGGTCTGGGGAAGTTGACCCCAGTCGAGTACGAGACGATCATCAAACCCGCAGGTCGTACTCGCGGCCTAGTCGAACGAGTCAACGCAGTCCCTTCCCGGGTTTCGTCGGGGAGATGAGCAGCCTTCGGCCACCGGCCATAACCTGAACTCATGACCACGGCTCCCGACTCTCGCTGGCAGGCCGCTGCCCGCGACTCTGACCTACAAGCAGCGCTCGCCGAGAGTGACACGGGCACCCTCCTCATGGGCAGTCCCCTTCAGGTGATCGCGGATGACGCCGGTGTGGGTGATGATGTCCGCTACGTCTCAGGTCTACTTGCGACGGTCGCCTGGTTCATGCCGAACGGGAACGACTGGACCAACCCCTACGGTCCTTTCGCTACGTTTGGCGATCGGCGGAGTCCCATCCCCGCCGACTTCAGTGAGGCGGACATCACGGTGTTGGCCGAGATCGCCGCACTAATCCCCAGTCTGATCTTTCGGAGTCGCGTCCTCGACGTCGTCGCGATCACGGGGGACCCTGCACTGCGCCCGACTCGGCATTCCGCGCAGCTCCAAGCGCTGGCCGACCACGGGGTGACGAGCGATGCAATGACCCACGCCGCCGAGCAGTGGGACCGCGGACTTGCTGTCGGCGTCCGCTTCCGCGGCGTCGCGTCGGCGCAGCTCGACGAGATCGAGCGCCAACTCGTCGAAGCCGCAACCACATCCTCCGACGGCGGACTTGCGGTGCGCGCGGCGCGGCTGCTCGGCGATCATCGGCTTGGACGCCAGCATGCGGCGGCGATTGCGGCACACCTTGCTGGACATGCAGAAGGCGTCGAGTCAATCGCCGCTCAGGACACGCTGGAGGTCGCGGCCGAATGGTACGGGCGTGCGGGCGATCCAGCGGGCGCCGAGGATACGACGAACGCAATCGTTCAGCGACTGATCGCTGAGGCCGATGCTTCTGAGGCGTTCCGCGCGTCCATCCACTTGGAGATGGCGCTCAAGATTCTCCGCACACTGCCCCGCACGGCTCGCGAGCGCCTTGGCGTGGCCGACCTGCCAATCGAACTCGCCCGTCGGATCCGGGAGAGCGGCGCTGCGGCCATCGGTCAAATGAAAGTGTTGGCTACCGAGGGCGGCGACCTCGGCGACCATGTCGCTGAGTTGCTTGCCACAATTCGTAGCGACGATCCCGTTGAGTCGCTCCGGCGCTTTGCTGGCATACAGGCTTTCGCTAGTGTGTCGGCGGCTCGGTCTGAGACTGAAGAGCGTGAGCGGCGATTCCCTCTCTCTTTTTTGGCGACGCGGCGGACCCTCAGCGCCGATGGGCGCACCGTGTACCGCTCCCCCGTGGGCGACGATGCCACGATTTATGGCGAGAAGGCGGCCACCTGGGAAGGGATGATCCAGCATTATCAGCTGCGAGTCAGTCTTCTTGGCGGCATCGTGCTGCCGAGGGCCCTGCGACAGCTCTCCACTGATCACCGGCTTCACATCGGCGACTTCCAGGCCCTTGCTGAGGGCAGCGCTATCGTGCCGAGCGCGCACGAGGGGATCTTTGCGCGGGGGTTGCATTACGGATACAGCGGGGACTTCGGAGCCGCAGTGCACCTCCTCGTGCCCGCAATCGAAGCACTCGTGCGATTGCACCTCGCGAACGCCGGCGAGCGCACGAGCGCAATCAGCGCGGACGGCAACGAAAACGAGATCGGCCTCTCCGCCCTCATGGAGAACGAGCGGGTCGTCGACATTTTTGGAGAGGACGTTGCGTTCGAATTTCGCGCACTGCTATGCGGACCCATCGGCCCGAATCTTCGCAACGAGGTCGCACACGGACTGGTCGGCGATGCGGTGTTCTCTTCGGGTGTCAGCGTCTACCTCTGGTGGCTCACGCTCAAGCTCGTCTTCATGCCCTACTGGAACGCGCTGCACGATCCAGAGGCGGCTGAGGCGCGCGAGCCAGCCGTTCCGGAAAGGGACGCGGATTAGGGCCTCCGCGCGAGTGTGCCGATCTATTCGGCCCGGGGCAGCGGGTCTCTGAACGGTCTTCGCACGTTCAGCGAATCGGATCGATGCGCCGCGGCGGGACAGCATGGCGAAGGAGGAACGAGCGAGCATAGGTGCAGCTCCGGACTCCAAGTGCGTCTCGATAGCCGATCGGCAAGCGAGACAGCCGGCCCGTGAAGCTGGATGTGCTTCGATACCCCGATGAAGCTCCACGTTGAGGTGCATGGCCAGGGGGACCGCACGGCGGTGCTGCTGCACGGGATGATGGGTTCTCGCGAGAGCTGGTGGCGAGTGGTGCCGCTGCTGGTCGCGAGCGGCTATCGCGTCCTAGCGGTTGATCTTCCGGGCCACGGACTGTCACCACGCGACGACACCAGGACGGTGGATCGGGCCGCTCGATCGATCGCGGAGTGCGTTGCCGACGAATGCGGATCGACGCCTGACCTCGTGATGGGCCATTCGTACGGTGCGCTGCTCCTCGCAGCGGCTGTGGACGCCGGGCTGCTCGCCCCGGCTCTCTCGGTCTACATCGATGCGCCCTTCACGTCGCGCGGCGGCTGGGACCGCACCGAGCTCACCGCCGAATACGAGCAGGACAAACGAGCGCGCACGTACGACGGGCTCCTAGCATCGCGGCCGTACTACAGCGACCAGGACTGCGTGGTCGAGGCTCGTGCAGCGGACTACTTCGATCCGGCCACGGCGGCCTCGCCCGCGACGGGCCCTGGGATGTGCTTCGAGCCGGAACCCAGATCGATCATCGTGCGAGCGAAGCCGAGCCTGTACGTCGATGACGTGACAGCGGCGCACCACGAGAGCCGCGGTGTGATCGTCCGGAACTTCCCCGGAGCAGCACACTCCGTCTGGTACAGCCACTTCGATCAGTTCGTTGCCGCGCTACCCGAGGTGTTCCGGTAGCCCATTGCCTATCGGCCGCTCGACAGCCCTCGGGGGCGCCGAGCTTGGACGGGATCCCGTTCGAACCGTCAGTTTCTGGCCGGGTCTCGGCGGCGGAGGCGCGGCAGGACCAGATCCTGATCCCAGATTGCTTCGCAGGCGTCCGGCTTCAGGACGAGGACGACAGCCTCGCGAGTACGGAGGCCAGTAGCTCGTGTGGGTCCGCCGTGACCAAGTCGGCACCGCTGCGACTGGCGTCCCCTGCCGCGACCTGAGTCAGCGTTGTGTATACGATCACGGTCGCGCCGGGGTGCAACGTCCCGACATGGCGGATAAATTCGGACACCGGCGTGCCGTCCTGACGGCTCCAGTTAGTGATCACGACGTCGTATCGCAGGCTTTTGAGATACTCCATTGCGCCGCTCGCATGCGTCGTCTTTGTGATGGCCAGTCCCAGGCGTTCGAGGGCAATGCTCTCGTGGACGCTATTGTCCGGGTGGTCGTCCACCCACAGGATACGACCGAGACGGACAGAGGCGGGCAGCTTCACAGCGGCGGTGTCGAGTGTCTGCCCGCGCTCGGCCGCGGCAGCGCGCACATCCTCGCTGACCGCTTCGCGCGTCTCCGCCCCGACGGTCACTTGGACGTCGAGGAGCTTCGCGACCGAGATCTTGAGGTCACCCGCACGTCCGCGCGCCACCGCTCCCCACGTGATCGCCCCGACGACGACAATGATCAGCACTCCGAGGATCAGCGACACCACTTCACTGCTCATGCCTGACGGCCTCCCTGTCTCAGCTCGATCGCTTCGATCGCCACGTTGATCGAAAAACGTGCCCATCCTGACAGCTCTGAAGCCGCCTCGCGGAGCCTGCGGGCAAATCCTTCAACGCGGTCGACTCCTAGTGCAACCAGCGCGATGATATCGAGGTCGGGGATGTCGACGGGCGCGCTCGCATTCCTCCACAGATAGCGGTTGGAAGAGGCCAGGCTCGCCGCGTCTTCGAAACGGCGGGACATCCCGACGAGCACACGCAGCAGGACGGACGCGCGGTCGTGGTCCATGAGGGCGAGGCCGGCTCGGACGTACGTCTGCACCGGAGCGCCGAGCGCTCCCACCGGGGCGGTCCCCAATCCCATAGCAGGGAGGTCCGCGATCGCTGCGAGCTCGTCGCGGAATTCGTCCGCGAGCTCTGGTGTCGCGGCCGCGGCGACGAAGAGGTAGGCCTGCTGCTGTCGAGAGGCGAGGCCGCGCCGCTCGAACCGGTCGGACTCAACGGGCGAGCCCGCCACCGCGTTGCGCAGCTGGCGAATCACGTCCCCCTCACTTAGTAGCGGACCGTCGGCATTGACCGTCCGGCAGGCCGCTCCGAGGAAGTGGCCGTAGGGAAGGCCGAGCTGGGAGAACCAGCGGGCGGCTGTCGCCAGACGGTCGAATGCGTCGTCGGTGCCCAGAGCCAACGACCACTGAGCGGCCTCCCGATAGGCCGTCGCCGCCTCTAGGCGGTTCGCTTCGCTGGTGCCCGTCTGCGGCTCGCTGATCGTCGCCTCGCGGGCGTAGTCCTCTCCGGCCAACTGCGCGTATGCGGTAGCAAATGCCACCCGGGCGGAGGCGCGCTCGGGGTCGACCCCGAGATATCCGAGTTCTGCCGCGGTCATGTCAGATCATCTCACGCACGTTGGATAAGCTCTCGGGCGCGATGAACGACCGGTTCGGACGGATCCAGTCCCGCTGGAGGACGTTGCTCGACCGGTCCCAGCTCCACTTCTCGCACGACTGGATCTGGGTCGCGGGTACGTTGATCTTGGCCACGATCTCGCCTTCGGTCTGGAAGGCGGAGTACCGGCGATAGGAGTTGAGGTCACGCACCTCTTCGGCCACGCCCTCCACCTCGACGGCCGGTCGCGGTGCCAGCACCAGCCAGCACACGAACAGGTACGCGGATGGTTTGGCGCCGAACTCGGTCCCGAACCAAAGTGCCGTCTTGCGGGCGCGATGGGCGAAGTTGGTGGCCGCGGCCGATTGCCGCTCCATGGCGCCAGCGGAGAGCGAGATGAATGGCGTGATCTCCCGAAACGGCCGGCCCGTCGCAGGATCCGGGTCGTCGAAGTGGTTGACGTGTCGGTCGAGCGCGCTGAGTGTCAGCTGCCCGGAAACCTCCGAGGGGTGGATCATGCCGCTGTCCCGCCACCAATTGGAGACAAGGCCCTCGCCGCTGTCGATGAGCCCCATTGCAATGTCATCGTCGGGGAGGCTGAGACCCTTCACGCACCACTGGACAATCAATCCTGCCACCCCTCTGACGGACGTGTGACGCGGATGCGCGTCTCCGCTCTCCCCCAGGCTAGCGCGAGGGGCGGAGTAACGGGAGTTTTCCCTCCCATGAATCAGAAACCTTCGAGCACTAATGCCTGGCGTAATCCCGCTCTTCGTGATCAGGGGTCGGCAGTATTTTCCCGCGGGCGACAGGTGTCGGGTATCGGCCTGACGATCACGGTGCTCGCGGTTGGTCGTGCTGCAACGGTCGGCGTTGTTTGGTTCGCTACATCATGGTCTGTGGTGAGGGGCAACGCGTTGCGCTGGGCGCAGTGAATGCTCGTCGTCGTTCAGGCCGGTCTGTGGCTGCTAGCCGCCGCACCGTGCGCGTGGCGATGGAGGCACAGCTGAAGTGCGCTCTGGGTTGCAGTGGGCGTGTTCGCCACTGTGTTCTTCGTCGTAGCGACGTTCTTGCTCGTCGCGTCCCTGCCCTGCCCTTCGTTTTGCTGAGGACGGCGCCTTTTCCGACGGTGCCGGAGTCTCCCTTCCCCTAGGTCCGACGCCATCTTTCACCGTGCGGCAGCAGATCGGCTATCGGAAACCGCAGAGCCCTCGATTTCAGGTACTCAGGCCGGACAAACCGAGAGAGACGCACTTACCTCGGCCCACCCAGGCCAGCGTTAGTGAGGCGCTGACAGCGCGAAGCTAATGAGCGCCGACTGGATACCGCTTCACGATCGGCTGACGGACGCGAGCAGCAGCGAGCGTAGCCCCAAAACTGGGGCTGAGCAGCGGTGGCAATTCTTCGGTAATCGGCAGCGCTTGCACCGGCTGCGTTGGGTGAGCGCGGTAGCGGCGGTGATGTTCCTCGTGGTTGGAGTGAGCGAGGTGATCCTGGCTGACGGCTCTGTCCTGCACGTCGTGGTTGGGACCCTCTTCTTGCTCATGTCGTTCACAAGGATTGGTAGGGGATCGGTCAATGAGAAAGTCGCTGGCCGTCTGTCACGCTCGAGAACGCACCGCGTCAGGCATCCTCGTTCCATGGAATTCTCGTGGTGGACGTGGGTAGGCCTCATGGTCATCTTGCTGGCGGGCTTCGTGCTGATGGGCCGAGGTGGTGTGATTGCGGTCCGACGAGATGGGATGGGCAGGGGGCGACCGGAGCGCGGGTCAAGCGCTCCTTGGTGGTGGGCGGGAGTCGGCCTGTGTGGCGTCGCGGGCGTCCTTTTGATCCTGTGGGTCGTCGCCCTCGACAGCTGATCCTGAGAGCCCTCGACCCTTGCCGACGGCACGTATCGCCGCAATGACGGATCGATCACCGATCAGACGATGGTGACATTGTGGGCACGGAAGAAGTAGCCATCCTGCCCCGGCGGGTACGGCTCTACTTCGAACCGAACACGTTGTCCGGCTCTCAGCGAGTGGTAGCCGGTCGTGTTGACGTTGGAGAAGTGAACGAAGACCTCCGAATCGGCCTCGTTCGAACGGAGAGCACCCCAACCGTCATCGTCACTCCACCAGACACACACGCCATCGACCATCTGCACCAGCGCCCGCTACCGCGCTAGGTCGTCCGGTAGGCGATCGGCTACCGAACGAGCGCTTGCGCTAGTGGGTTAGCGCTTGTCCTGATTGCGGAGGCTCCACACACCGAGATACAGCGACCAGGGCATCATCACGACCAGCGGCAGCCAGGAGCCGATCCGGCCAGTGTTGATGATCAGGTTCAGGAGCCCCAGGGCAAGCATGAGCGCGGCAGCGACGGCGACGAACCAGGCGAGTGCTCGCGGCAAGGGCTTGAGTGATCCCACGTCGGAACGCTATCTGCCGCGGTCGTCCGATGGTCGATCGGTCATTGAGACGGTCCACTAGCCACTCGCGGTCGTCGTCGCTGCCAGGCTTACCGGCGTCCGCTCACCGACCGGCTATCGGACAGTTCAGTGGGACCGCTGTGCGTGTGAGGATCGGCCACATGGTTGTCGTTGACGGTCGCGTAGACCGCGAAAAGCTCTCTGAACTCCTTACGTTCGAAGCTGAGCAGGAGGCTCTAGATTTCAAGGCGACACTCGACCTCGCCGATCCCAAGCATCAAGTCGAGCATGTGAAGGATCTGCTCGCGATGATGTCGCTGCCTGCCGGCGGCTACATCGTCGTCGGAGTCGACAACAGCGGCAAGCCGGCTATGGACCAACAGCCGATTGATCCGAAGCAGTTCGATTCGGCTGTACTGCAGCAGAAGGTCTCGGCGTATGTAGACGGCCGACTGTCGATCGTCGCAGCCGTGCACGAGCTGCAGACCGAAGTCGGTACGCGCGAAGTGGCTCTAATCTTCGCCGGGCCGCCGCCGGGTTTGCTTCCCTTGGTCGTCACAAAGCAGGGCCAGTACGACCGTAGCGGCGGCCGGAAGCCGGAAGTCGTGTTTCGTCCAGGGCAAGTCGTCGTTCGAGACGGCACAACGACGACAAGGCTCGCCGAACACTTCTGGCCTCGGCTACTCGAGCGATACACCGAGAGAGTCAAAGATGACGCCCGCCGCGATGTCGACGCGCTTGTCCGTCGCATCGTCGAGATGCTCGACGATCAGCGCAGCGCTGCCTCAGGCCTGGGCGCAGAGCCCTCGCTCGCGATTGACCTCGGGATGGACCCGAAGACGTTCGCAATCGCTGCGGACGCGTTGATCGAGTCGGGCAGCCTGCCGCGCCTGACTCGTTTCCTTCTTCGAGCAGACGACGCGTTGCGTGCGGTAGCAGCGTCCGGCAACCTCGCGTCGGCCAACGGCCTGCTTGACCGATTGTTCACGCTTGCGGAGACAGCTCTGCTCTACGGAACATCTGAGCAGTTCGACCGGGTCATCGACGCTCTTGCCCGCTACTACAGCGCGATCCCGACACTTCCGGATGCTGTCACAAACGAGACTGCCTCGGAACGCGGGCGGGCCTCTGCGATGTTCGAGGTGCTGTCCCGGCTGTACGTCCTCGGGTCACTGGCAGTGCGGCAGTCCCGGTGGGAGCAATTGCGGTCACTCGTGCTTCGCCCTTACGAGGTGAACGAAACCTACTCGTACGCCTCCTGGATCCGTCACGCGCTGACGATGTCTGCTCGCGCAGGCGTGCTGCGGTCGAAGGAAAATGACGTCGAGGGCGCGCCGGTGATCTCGCGTGCGTTGCAGCTCATGATGGAATCTCCGGAACTGCGCCCCGACGTCGGAATTGTCGATCCGCGTACCCGCGCCCGACTCTATGACAGCTTGTGCGAGTTCGATATCCTCTGGTGCGTTGTCGCACAAACCGCCACCGACCGGCCAGACGCCATGGATTTCTACCCGAGCAGCTCCGAGATCGATCAGGTGCATGCAAATGGTGCGTTCACACTGATCGCGAAGGATCGCGCCGCGCGCCGCCTCCTGCTCCCTGCGAAGTCGGACCAAGAGATCGCAACCGCACTCCTGTACGTGTGGGCGCGCGCCTACCGGCAGTCCTGGCAACACGATGGCTGGTGGGATCGCCTCCCTGCCGGTGTGTACCAGTGGGCGAAGGACGCGGGTGCGGTCGAGCCTGATCTGAACGGCTAAGTCGCCTTGCGGGTATGAGACCTACCGGGCGAGGTGTTGGCGGGCGTCGCCGTCGTGACCGGTGACCGATCAACCATCGGCTCCGGAGATGGTGAAGCGGCCGCCTGCGCGCGACGTCGGTGGCCGAGGGGACGATGGGCACATGACGATCGAGGCACAAGATGTCCCGCGAAGCGCTGGCCAGGGATGAGCAGCGACGAGGGCGTGCGAGAACGGCAGGAGCAGGTGCTGACGGCATTCGTGCTGCGCGCCCGCAGGGTGCGGGCACACTCGCTCGCGCTGGATCTGCCAGCACTCCGGCAGATGCAGCACCCACAGTTCACCATCATCGGTCGAACGGACTCCCGGTATGTGACGCTCCGGACGGAGTACCCGCCCGAGGAGCAGGTCGAGAGCGCGGCCGCGCGCATACGTCCGCTGCTACCGCAAGGCGATGACACGCATTACGGCAAGGCGATGAACGCGCTGTTGTACTTTGCGAAGGCGGACGGGGCGGATCAGGAAGCGATTGACGGGCTAAAGGCGCTTCGAAAGGAGTGGATCGGGGTGGCGTCGGAGAATAGTTCCCGATTGACGTACGAAGTGCGCGTCAAGCGCGGCGAGGACCCGGAAGAGTCGATGAATGACCGCCGGCTGGCGTTCGCGTGGATCTATGGCGACGTGGTTCACGCGGACAGGAAGCGGCGAGACGGCGCCGAGGTGTTCGGCGTCGAAGAGCGATTTCACGGCGCTGTGCCGCTGGTCGCGCAACTCATGGTCCTCACGATTCGAACGCTCGAAAGGGTCGCAAGGTTACACGGCCGCAAGCTCATGCCGTTCTTGCACGATGCCTTCGCAGAGGACGTAGTGGTCTCAAGGCAGGTCGTCGAGCGCAAAGCTGAAGCGTGGGTCGGGAAATACAGAGAAGGCGACCGGCCGCCGGTCGTACCGCCGGGGGAGCAACCTGGCGAGGGGTGGAAGCGGTTCGGAGACGAGTTCGGTCCCGCCAGCGCTGACAAGCAGTCAGGCACCTAATCAAATCGTCGCCCGCCGAGTAGATTTGGGCCGGTCGTCGCCACAACCGGGCTTCAGCGACACGGCTGAACTCCCTGATGCGGCAGACTGCGGCCATGTATCTCGAGGTCCATCCCGAAGGCCCCTCACTCACGCCAGCGCAGGCGAAGACGCTCGATGACGAGTTCTTCCGGTCCGACCCCGGGTCGCACTATTCGTCTCGGATTGCTGGGCTGCTCCGCGACGCCGATGCCGCCCCCACTCTGTCTCGGGCCGAGCAGCCTGCCTTCTTCAAGGCCCTTGGCATCCGGACCGACGAACTCTCGGTCGGGAAGCCGGAGGACCGCGACATGCAGGTCGCGGTCGACGCGTTGGCACTCCGCCATCAGTGCGCGGAGGCGCTCTCGCGCTTCGTCTACGCCGTCTCGACGGCTACGCCTCGACAGGGCGATGCGCCGTGCACTTGGTTGGCGGTCTCTGACAGTCCGACCAGCACAGCCGACGTCATCAAGAAGAGCCTGGCGTCGTTCAAGTCGGACGACGAGCTGTGGGTGCGCTTGGTCCTTCCACCGGAGGCACGTGGCAATGCCCGATCTCGATCGGCGGCGTACACCGCTCTCGAGTGGGTCGAGCACGCGGAGTACCTCCTGACCGACGACGAGCTCTCGGTCAACGTCGGCCACAACAAGTTCAAGCACGGCCTCGCCGTGAGCAGCCGCAACGATGTTCGTGTCGAGCTCGTGAGCGAAGCCCCGAACGAGAACGGCGAGGTCCCTCTGAGTGCGTTTGGGGAGGGGAAGTCCCTCCCCCTTTTCGACCGACCGCTCTTCACGTTCTTGTCGAGGCCGCACGGGAAGCCTCCAAGGGGCATCGAGGCCATCTCCATTCGCGTCGACGTCCCGACTGTGCTCGCAGAGACCTGGATGATGGCGAACGTCTACGCGGCGCTCTTCCACGTCGCGGCGCTCAAGCACTTTGGTCCCGACGGGCACGAAAACCTCGCGACATTTCCTACGCTCGTGATCAACCATCCTCCGAAGCGAGTGGTGGCCGGCAGCCCTCTCGGTTTCCGGGCGCCGGTGACCGACCCGGCTGACAAATCGGTGGCCGCCCGCCCGTCCGGGGTGGTCTTCTACGACGGCTTCATGCCTGTCACGGTCGATTACTCCAGCAAGACCAGCGGCGTCATCGTCGACGAGTAGGGGGTCGCGAAGTAGGCATGAGGTGGCCACCCAGGACTACGGCGATCATCACGCCGGTCTGGCCTGGAGCGGCGGCCAACGGATCCACGGCCCCGACCTCGCGGACGTGCCGAAACGCTTGAAAATTGACAGCTTCGCGGTGGCTCAGCAGACCGAAAAGATGACGACCGCGGCAATCGCCAGCGACGTCTGGAGCGTCTCACTGACCGATCCGCAACCGGGCGGTGAGGGCGGCAGGCATTCCGATTGCGACCCCTCCCGGAAAGCGGCCGCGCTGGTCGACGCTGCACTCGAAGCAGCCCGCCGCGTGGCACTCTGATGACATTCGACAAACGAACCAGACCAGGAACCAGATGGCCTCCCGCATCCAACCCGTACCGCTCGGTGACCGTGGCGCGCTGTGGAACCTCGTCCTCATCTGGGTCGTCATCGTTGTCGGACTGCTGGCCGCGATCGGCTGCGTCGGGTACATCCTCAACGAAAGCCTCATCTCGTACAGCACCTGCAGCGGCCGAGACGTGGACCCATGCACAGACGCCGGCTGGTTCAGCAGCATGGGCCTCACATTCTTCGGCGGCTTCGCAGCAGTCATAACGGGAGGTGCGATCGGCATCCGTCGCCACTACCGCGCCAGCGGCGTCTGGTACCCGCTCGCCGGCCTCGGCGGCGCGCTCCTGCTGACCGCGGCCGCCGTCGTCGTCCTCAAGGCGGCAACAAAGACGTAGAGCAACAAAGACGTAGATCTCCACACTGCGCCGTCGCGGCCGTCAGGTTTGGACGGCCGCAGTCCCCGTCTCAGTGAGCCATCGTGGAACGGACGAGGCGAGTTCTAGTCTGGTCGGGTGGGGGTATTGCGAGCAGTGTGCTTCGACCTGGATGGAACCCTGTTCGATCACAGAGGGTCAGCACGAGCGGGTGCCACCCGCTTCCTCGAGAGCCTGGGGATAGCCGCGACGGAGTCTGCGCTGGAGTCGTGGTTTGCCGCCGAAGACGCGCAGTTCGAGCGGTGGCGGTCCGGGCAGATCAGCTTCCAAGAGCAACGACGCGAGCGCCTTCGCACCGCGTTGCCATCTCTCGGCTGCCAACCTCCGTCGGATGAGATCGGCTTGGACTCGTTGTTCGACGGCTACCTCGCCTCGTATCGTGCGTCGTGGCGGGTGTTCCCCGGGAGTGTGTCGCTGCTGCGGGAGCTCCGTGGGCGGGGATACCGCCTGGGTTTGCTCACCAACGGCACCGAAGAGCAACAGCTCGACAAGCTCACGTACACCGGTCTCGACGGCGCCTTCGACGCGGTCTGCGTCTCCGAACGCATCGGCTTGCAGAAGCCGGACGAGCGGGCGTTCCTGACCGTGGCGCACGAGCTCGGAGTCGACGCCTCCGACTGCCTGTTCGTCGGCGACAGTGCAGCGCACGACATCGCTGGCGCGCGCACCGCCGGTATGCACGGCCTGTTGGTCAACCACTCCGCGGAAGAAGCGGTGGGTATCAAGACTGCCGTGCTGGCGTGCATCACGGCTCACGGCGACGCCCGGTAGCCGATCGGCTTCCGCGCGCGGAGCGCGGGCGCATTGCCGCGACCGTGTTCCGGACGGGAGGCGCGGTGCCAGCTGGCACCGTGCCTCCCGTCCGTCGCTTCTCACGCGATAGCGTGCAGCCACGCAGCCAGCTGCGTCCGGACAGTCCGTTGCTTGAAATGGTGCTGGGCCGAACCACCGAAGGGTGGCGCCCGACCACTCAGCGCGACACCGTCTCCGGTACCGTGCCGCCCCAACCGTTGAACCCGCCGAACACGACCTTCACGGGGACGGCCTGCGCTCGGTCGGCCACGTACCGGTACACGCCGCCCGGACGTCCGAGCCACAGCACCTGCGCGGTCGTTGTGGTCGTCGCCGCCGTTCGGAGCTCCACCACGTACTGGCCGGAGGGGATCTGGAACTGCGCCGTCTGCTCGCTGTCGAGCAGCGTTGAGAACCGGGTCGAGAACGACGCCCCGGTCGTTGCGTTCGTCACGGTGACGCTCGCGCCGCTCAGCTGCGCCGACGGGGCGCGGGACGCCGAGGCCGCGTAGACGACCAGGTCGTAGTCGCTGTGGGCGTAGTGCTGTGACAACGTGACCCGCGAAGCCGGGAGGGTCCCTCGCTGCTGGTACACCCGGGTCTTCCAGACGGCGGGCGACGCCGTTCCGCTGGCGTAGGCCTCGATGCGGTACTTCCCGGTGCTCAACCCGACGAACTGGTACCCGCCCGTGCTGTCCGAGGTCGTCCGGAACACCTGCGAGGTGTCCTCGTTCCAGGCGTACATCAGGCGCCCGGCGGCGGGTCCCGTGGGGCCGACCACACCACCCTGCACGGTGGCACCGATCACGAGCGGCACGGTGACCGCGACCGTCGAACCACCGCGGACGGCGATGCCGGAGCGGAGTCCGGGTGCGTAGGTCTCCGTTCCGTGCGGCGGGAGCTGCCGCGTCGTCACCGTGACGGTGTCCGGTGCGGGGATGCCGGTGAACGTGGCGGTGCCGTCATCGTCGGTGGTGGCGTTCCCGACGACGACGTCCGTGCCGATCGCTGCGAGTTCGACGTCCGCCAGCCGGATCGCGGTACCGTCCGGCGTTGCGAGCTGCACGGTGATCGTTCCGGATCCGGCCGCAGTCGCTGGCGGCGCCAGGCCGATCAGCGCGCCTGCTGCCATCGCAACGACCAGTGTCGTCCCCGTGATCAGTCGCATCGTGTTCCCCGATCGTCGGCCAGCCGTGCGTTGCCAGGGACTGTACGCGTCCGGCGGGCGTCGGGCGGCGGGGAAGCGCATCGCCGCAGCGGTCACGCGGAAGTCGTCTCCGATTCGACAGGCGTCACGAGGTTCGGGTCGCGCCGATCGCCCAGACGCGGGGCGGTTCGGCACCGTTCACCGCGTGGTCGCCGATGATCCGCGCCTTGAACACCCACGGGTTGTGGCTGCCCGCGGTACGGGCGTTCCGCCAGTGCCGGTCGAGGTTCTTCGTCGTGCTCACCCCGGACGCCGCGAGCGCGTCGAACAGGTGCGAGGTCGCCGTCGTCGCCAGCGTGGTCAGCGCCACCTGCGCCTGCGCGGTCGCGAGTTCGGCGCGGTCGTTGCGGCGCTCGTCCTCGGCTGTGTCGAGCCCGGCTCCCTCGTACGCACCCTGCAGGGCTGCGGCGGCCCGGTCGACGATCGCGGTGGCGGCGAACCCGGCCGCCGACACCTCGCCGACGACCTGGAGGATCTGCGGGTCGGCCGCGAACGTGTCGGCGTTGCCGTGTGAGAAGACGCGGGTGCGGTTGCGGACCTCGCGCGCGATCTCCCGTTCGGCTGCGAGGACGGACCCGGCGAGGACGCTCAACAGCACGCCCTGGTAGAACGCCGTCTGGTACTTGAACCGCTCGTCGAAGGGGATCACCGCGTCGGCCTGCACGACGGCGTCGTCGAAGGTGCTGGTCCCGGAGCCGGTGGTGCGCTGCCCGAACCCGTCCCAGTCGTCGGTGTGGGTGACCCCGGGCTGGTGCGCGTCGACGATCGCGATGACCCGCTCGCCGGTGTCCGTGCGCTCGGCGTAGGTGTCGATCCAGTCGGCGAAGATGCTGCCGGTCGAGTAGTACTTCTGCCCGGTGATCCGGAACGTGCCGTCCGGCTGCGGGGTCACCTTCGTGATCACGTCGCCGACCTGCACTGACCCGACTTCTGTCCACGAGTTGCCGGCGATCTCACCACGGCCGAAGCGGTCCAGCCACCCCTCGCGTTCCCCGGTCCGTGCGACCAACCGATCCTCCACCAGCGCGAAGTGGCCGCGGAGGGCCTGGGGGATGTTGCTGTCAGCGGCGGCGAGTTCGGTCAGCAGGCGGAACAGCTGGGGCAGTGTCGCCCCGGCTCCGCCGTGGGCGACGGGGACGCGGACGGCGCCGAATCCTGCCGCGGCGAGTTCGCGGATCTCCTCGAACGGGAGGCGGTGGTCGCGTTCGCGCTCGGAGGCGCCGGCAGCGACGCGGTCGAAGATCGGACGGAAGCGGGCGAGGAGCTCGTCGTCGGCGCCCTCGTCGATCCTGCTGTCGGCGGTCTGGTTGCTGATGGTCACGAGGACTCCTTCGTGCTCTGGGTTGCTACCTGTCGCGTGGTGTGGCGTCGTCTGGTGTCGATTCGTCCGGTGTGGGCGGACAGCCCGACCAGTTGTGCGCCATCGCGAGACTGTGGCATCGCCGAACGCCCGCGAGAAGGGTTGTGTCGATGTGTGTCGGAGGGTGACTTCCCATGACACGTGACCACGCTGCGACGAGGTGGGGGTTCGCAACAGCCTCATCGCGGTGCTGCGCGTGTGTGATGGCCGCGGAGCCCGTCGGACGAAGACGGGCATGCTCCTCCGAGAGACCCGCGTCGGCCACGCTCACAGCAACGCGCATCAACGAGGGAGTACGCACCCGCCAGAGGACCGGCCGCTGGCTTGCTTGGGTGTGGGCGAAAGCCGTGGCCTCGGCGCTGTTCACCCCGGTGTGGTTCAGGCCGGCGGGGTCGTCCCTGCGCCCTCGGTGTCGTCCGCACCCGCAAGACCCGTCCCGGCCTGGTCGAGGTTCTCGTGTGGGTCGCCCATGTCCCCGGTTGCAGCGCCGACGGGGGACAGCCCGAAGTGTCCGCGGACGGCGTTCGCCTCGGCGGGGGACAAGGTGTGTCCGGCTCCGAGGGACGGCGCGTCCTTGATTGCGTCCTTCGTGTACCCGACGTGCACGTCCGTGCCGTCGAACGTGGCGTCGTCGGCGGGGACGAGCGCCTGGTGTCGCCCGAGCAGTCCCGTCGCGACACAGACGTAGGCCGCACTGCCGTCCTCGTCGGAGGGGAACACCTGCACGACCTTGCCGACTGATACGCCGTTGCGATCCCGGACAGTCGCACTCTCGACCTGGTGGATGACGCCCTTGGTGATCATGAACGTAGTCAACGCCCTCGAGTCTGACGCTTCGCAGACGCCGTCCCCCTGGTGGGCGGGGTGGACTCGATCAACCACCGGACGCACGCCGATGGTGACGGCGAGACGCCTGTCGTGATCCGTACCCGGTGTCGACGCCACCTGTCGGCGCAACCGCAGCCGGGCCTCCAGGCCGGATCGAGAGCCGCCCACGCGGCGGACGCAACACGAACGGCGGCTCTCCTCCTTCCGGAAGAGAGCCGCCGTGGTGTCTCGCGGTGATCAGTGGGCCGACGGGACCGCCGTGCCGACGAGCTCGGCCCGCACGATGTCCGCACCAGCCGACAGCGCGCCGAGCTTGTCCAGCGCCGCACCCCGCGCCAGGGGAGCCATCCCGCAGTTGGAACTCGGGATGAGCTTGTCTGCATCGACGAACTCAAGCGCCCTACGTAGCACCTCCGCGACCTCTTCCGGGGTCTCCACGGTCTCGGTCGCGACGTCGATCGCCCCGAGCATGACCTTCTTCCCGCGGATCAGTTCCACGAGCTCGAGGGGAACGTGGGAGTGGATGGACTCCAGCGAGACGATGTCGATCGACGACTGCTGCAGCAGCGGGAAGGACTGCTCGTACTGCCGCCACTCCGCGCCGAGCGTTTCCTTCCACTTGTTGTTGGCCTCGATGCCGTAGCCGTAACAGATGTGCACGGCGGTCTCGGCGCGCAGGCCCTCGGTCGCGCGTTCGAGCGCGGCCACGCCCCAGTCCTGCACCTCGTCGTGGAAGACGGTGAAGGCGGGCTCGTCGAACTGGATGATGTCGACGCCGGCGGCTTCGAGCTCGCGAGCTTCCTGGTTGAGGATCGTGGCGAACTCCCACGCCAGCTTCTCGCGGCTCTTGTAGTGCTGGTCGGAGAGCGTGTCGATCATGGTCATCGGGCCGGGGAGTGCCCACTTGATCGGACGGTCGGTCTGGGCGCGGAGGAAGCGGGCGTCGTCCACGAACACGGGTGCGCGTCGGCTGACGGCACCGACGACGGTCGGGACGGCCGCGTCGTACCGGTCACGGATCCGGACGGTCTCCTTGCGCTCGAGGTCGACGCCGTCCAGGTGCTCGATGAACGTCGTGACGAAGTGCTGGCGGGTCTGCTCGCCGTCGCTGACGATGTCGATGCCGCGGCGCTCCTGCTCGTGGACGGCGGAGCGGAGTGCGTCCTGCTTGCCCTCGGTGAGCGCTGCGCCCTGCAGGTTCCAGGGGGACCAGAGCTTCTCGGGCTCGGCGAGCCAGGACGGTTTCGGCAGGCTGCCGACGATCGAGGTGGGGAGGAGAGAACGCATGGGAGTGACGGTCCAGTCAGTCGAAGGGCAGAGGAAGTCAGCGCGCGAGGGCGGGGTCAGCCCACCGGGCGAGGAGTGCGTGGTGCGGCCGCACCAGGTGCTCCTCGGTCCACCGGCCCTGCGTGATCCCGAGGCGGCTGCGCTCCTCGCGGTCGTACGTCACCGGGGTGGGCGTGAAGTCGGTGTGGTCGAGGGTGGGGCGGTAGGTGCTCCCGGCCGGGGTGTTCGCGGCGTAGACCTCCGGGCGGTAGATCTTCTGGAACGTCTCCATGGTGGCGATCGTGCCGATGAGCTGCAGGTCCGTGTAGTCGCCGGTCAGGTCGCCGCGGGTGTAGAACGCGAGCGGGGCCGACGCCCCGGCGGGCTGGAAGTAGCGGACCCGCATGCCCATCCGGCCGAAGTAGTCGTCGGTGAGCGAGGAGTGCTCGTGCTCGTACTCGGCGCCGAGGACCGGGTGGACGTACCCGGTGCGGCGGTAGGTCTGGCTCGTCGAGACGCTGATGCACACGACGGGCTCGGCACTGAAGTCTGAGCGGAACGCGGACGACTCCAGGAAGCGCTGGAAGAGCGCCCCGTGCAGCGCCCCGAAGTCAGACGGCAAGCCCGGCGATGACGGCAGCAGGACGGAGAAGTCGTAGTCGCGCAGGTACGACGAGAAGTTGTTGCCGAGGATGCCGTGGTGGTGCTCGCCGGTGTGCTGGTCGACGATCGTGACGTCGAGCATCTCGAGCAGCGGGAACTCGGCGTCCGATCCACCGTCGGAGAACTGCAGTGCGGCCGAGACGATGTCGAGCTGCAGGCGGTAGCGGTCACCGGCAGCCAAGAGCTCGTTCGCGCGCCCGTCGATCATCGCCAGCGCAGCGCGGAGGTTCTCCTGCCGGCGCTCGCCGCGCGCCAGGTTGGCGAAGTTCGTGGTCAGCCGGGAGCTGTCGGCGGGGGAGTAGTCCTCGTCGAACCGGGTCCGGGTGATGCTGAAGGTGAGGTCGTTCGCCATGGTCGGCAATCTGTTCGTCGAGCGCCCGCGGGCGCTGGGGAAGGGGATACGTCGATCATGACGGGAATGGCGAGCCATCAGGTAATACCGAGACGCTATGCACCGGTATAGCCTCGGCCTATGGCCCGGGTCTCGAACGACATCACCCTGCAGCAGCTCCGGTACTTCATCGAGGTCGCGACGGAGGGCTCGATCAGCGCAGCGGCCGACCTGCTCTACGTGTCGCAGCCGACGATGTCCGCGGCGATGAAGGACCTCGAGACGCGGATCGGGCGCCCGCTCTTCACCCGATCAGCCCGAGGAGTCGTGCTCACCGTCGACGGCGTCGAGTTCCTCGGGTACGCCCGGCAGGTCGTCGAGCAGGTCTCCCTGCTCGAGCAGCGCTACGTCGGCGGCCAGCGGTCGCGTCGGCTGCTCGGGGTGTCCGCCCAGCACTACTCGTTCGCGGTGGAGGCCTTCGTCCGCATGGTCGAAGCAGCGGCTGCGGACGAGTACGAGTTCTCACTCCGCGAGACGCGCACTTGGGACATCATCGAGGACGTCCGCACCCTGCGCAGCGAGGTGGGCATCCTCTACCGCAACGACTTCAACAAGCAGGTGCTCGGCAAGCTGCTGCGGGACGCCGGCGTCGTGTTCACACCGCTGTTCGTCGCGCAGCCGCACATCTTCGTGGCCAAGCGGAACCCGCTCGCGTCGCGGGAGCGTGCGACCCTCGAGGACCTCGCCGACCTGCCTCGGCTCACGTTCGACCAGGGTGCGAACAACTCCTTCTACCTGGCCGAGGAGATCCTGTCGACGATGTCGAGCAAGCGGGAGATCCGTGTCTCGGACCGGGCGACGATCTTCAACCTCATGATCGGCCTGGGCGGGTACACGATCTCGACCGGGCTGATCAGCGACGACCTCGACCCCGAGATCGTCGCCATCCCACTCGACGTCGACGAACGCATCGAGATCGGCTGGATCGCGCACGCCTCGGTTCCCCTCACCGTGCAGGCGCAGGCGTACCTGGACGAGTTGCGTGCGGTGGTCACCAGCTACGGCGTCGAGCCGCTCGGGTAGGCAGGCGGCGGGTCCGGCGGTTCCAGCGATCGGCCTGGAGGCGCGACACGCGTCCGTCAGGAGGCTGCGGTCTCGATCATCGCCGTCACGTGCGGCGCGCTCCACCGCAGGAGCGCGTCAGATGGCGGGTCCTCAAGGTCCTCACCCCAGATCGCGACGGCGGCGCCCGACATCGGAGCCGCGAGCAGCGAACCGGAGTCGCCGTCCCACGCCCGGAGCGACCAGTTCTCGCGGAGATCGGCGACGGTGTACTCGCTGTCGGCCGGGTCGAGGTCGGTCGGCACCTCGTAGAGGTAGTACGAGTTGTAGTTGAGCAGGTCGATCCCGGCCTGCTGCAGGTCGACCGCACTCGCCCGCCGTGCTCGGCGTTCGCGGCGCTCCGCTGCGTCCTCGGTGTCGCCGTCGAAGCTCCAGTACGTGACGTGGATGCGTGGGTCCAGCCGCCCGACCGCGACCCGATCGATCCCGTCGTTCCACGCCCAGACTTCGCGGTTGCCGACCGTGGCCGCCATCGCGTTCATCCAGGCGACGCGTTGGGCGGCGGAGACGTCGTCGCCCCATTCGTCGCCGCCGATGTGCACGGTTCGGCTGGAGGGGAAGGTCTGCTGCACCTCCGCGTACAGCTTCTTCGCCAGCGCAAAACTCTCGGGCGCCGACGTGTCGAGCTCGTTCTCGCCCGAACGGATGCGGTCGACCCACTTCGTGCCGTGCTGCGCCTCGAGCAGGTCGAATGCCGCAGCCATGTGTCCGGGAGTGTCGATCTCCGGCACGATCGCGACGCCTCGCTTCGCCCCGTAGGCGGCGATCGTGCGTGCCTGCGCGGCGCTCAGGAACGGGCGATGGGTCACGCGGCTCGTGTACACGCCGTCGTCGAGGTCAGCGTTGGCGAGGGTCTGGCCGAGGACCGTGCTCTCGATCCCGACGTTCTGGTCATCGGTGAGGTGCAGGTGCAGGAAGCGGCCGCCGTCGTCGGCGAGGAGGTCGATGTACCGCTTGAGCAACGCCACGGGGTAGTAGGCGCGAGCGACGTCGAGTATCACGCCCGTCTCCGGACGCGCGCGGGTCGTCGGCTTGGTGGTGACGGTCGCGGTCGACGTGCGGCACTGCTTCGCCGAGTACGCACCCACGCAGGCGAGGACGGAGTACTTGCCGGCTTCGGCACGGGAAGGTGTCCCGCGAACTGCGGTGACCGAGGTGCTCGACCCAGCGGCGAGTGCTTTCACCGCGACCCGGCCGAGCGTGTACTTCTTCGTGCCGGCGGACAGGTACAGCCACGCGGAGGAGGCCGGCTTCCGCACCGAGGCGGTGTTCTTGACCTTGAGCGTGGTGCGAACGGCGGTGCCGGTCGAGGTGACGGTCGTCGTCGCGGTGACCTTCGTGACCGTCACCGCCGAGGCTGCGGTGTCCGCTGATCCTGCCGTTGCACGGATGCCGACCAGAGCTGCGGCCGACAGGGCGATCGCCAGGCCGACCGCGAGCGCGCGTCTGGCAGACGATCCGGGACCCACGTGCCCCTGTTGACGCACCACGACGTTCTCCCCCTCGAACACCCCGTTGCCCTCGTTGAGTCAGGATGCGCGCACGATCGTATCCGCACCGCGTCGAACGCACATCGCCCAGCGACGTGCAGAGGGGCTCCTCAGCGGACCTCCGCACTCGCCCACAGCGCACGCACAAGACTCCGGGCGCGGCGAAGAACCGGCTGCAGGCTGAGGGCAGCCCCGACGACCAGCGTGCCGGCCTGCGCGAGGAGGAACGCCACGAGCGCCACCGGGATGAACGCGGTGACGATCCAAGCGGCGGCGAACCCCACGAGCATCACCGCGAGGACCCGCACGGCGGCGAAGTTCTGTGGACCGCGAAGGACCAGCAGCCCGCCGGCAGCGAAGGTCAACGGGACGAGCGCCTGCAGGACGACCGCGATGGGGAGCCACAGCTGGCTGCTGGTCGCCGGCGACAGGGTGGTCACGAAGACGACGGTGGCGGCCGCGATGACGAGGTGCACGGCGTCGCGAGCGAGCGCAGCACCGGCAGCGGCGACGACTCCTGCTGACACGGAAATAGCAGCGACCATCAACACTTGCCCTGCTGCGACCAGATGCGTTCCGATGAAGCCGAGCAGGTTGTCGACCGCCAGCAGCGAGGCGCCGGTGGTGGTGACCATCAGGGCGGCGGTGGCAGCTCTGCGAGTGGAGGGTCGGGTGCTTGACGCCCTCACCGCCTGTCTCCGCCCGCGTGGCATGCGACCCGGATCTTCTTCATGTTCTTCCTCTCGGTTCGCGCCACGGCACGGCCAATCGATCCAGAATGCTGCACATCAGTACAAGCCACAACCTCGCACCCGCGGTGGCACCGCGGAATCGCTCTTGACTACGTAGACAATCCCGTGGTTGTCTTGCTCCCACATCCGGTCCTGGCCGGTCCCACGGAGCAGCGAAGGAGCTGACGATGAGCGGCAACGCATCGGTTCATCGCCTCCGTCCGGCCTCCATGACCGACGTCGCGACCCTGGCCGGCGTCTCCCAGAAGACCGTCTCCCGCGTGGTGAACGACGAACCGCACGTCACCGAGGCGGTCCGCGCCCGGGTCCTCAAGGCGATCGACGAACTGGGCTTCCGCCCGAACGCAGCCGCCCGCTCCCTCAAGTCGCAGCGCTCCCGCCGGATCGGTCTCATCACCATCGGCACGAACCTGTACGGCCCGACCGCCATGCTCACCGGCGTCGAGCAGGCGTGCCGCACGAACGGGTACAGCCTGGCCATCGTCCGGACCGTCGCCGCGACCGCATCCGAGCTCCAGCCGGCGGTCGACTCGCTCGTCGGCCAGGACGTCGAGGCGATCGTCTTCTCCGAGCCGGTCGAGAACCAGATGGACCAGCTCCGCCTGCCCCAGGGCGTGACGGTGCTGACGCTCGGGCCGCCGGACGTCGCCGACCGCGAGAACACCCTGGCGGTCGGTCTGGACGAGAGCGGCGCTGCGTTCGCGGCCACCGATCACCTGCTGGCCCTCGGGCACGAGACCGTGTGGCACATCGCGGGTCCGGCGGACTGGACCTCGAGTTCGCGCCGGCTGGCGGGGTGGCGGGCGGCGCTGCAGGACGCCGGCGTCGCCGAGCACGCGCCGGTCGAGGGGGACTGGTCGCCGCAGAGCGGCTACGAGGCCATGCGCTCGTTGCTCGGCCGTCCGGACCTGACAGCGGTCTTCGTCGCGAACGACCAGATGGCGATCGGCGCGATGTCCGCCATCCAGCAGCACGGGTTGTCCGTGCCGGGGGACGTCAGCATCGTCGGCTTCGACGACATGCCGATCTCGGCGTACCTGCCGACGCCGCTCACGACCATCCGTCAGGACTTCGACGAGGCCACCCGCCTCGCGATGCACCGCCTCTTCCGCACCCTCGACGGCCACCCGCCCGCCGAGCGCCACCGGATGCTGCCCGGCCAGC
The DNA here is from genome assembly GCF_003234485.1 of Curtobacterium sp. MCLR17_034. Lineage (NCBI taxonomy): Bacteria > Bacillati > Actinomycetota > Actinomycetes > Micrococcales > Microbacteriaceae > Curtobacterium > Curtobacterium sp. MCLR17_034. Next base: position 148,530 of record NZ_QKTH01000005.1, on the reverse strand, counting down.
TGATCACGCGCGCCACCAGCGCGCCGCCGTCCGCTGAGCGGCGTCACCTCCGCCCCGCCGACTGAACCCCCGGACGGGAGGCGCGGCCCGCGTCCGTCCCGTGAGTGAGCGCTCACGGGCGCTCACCGCCACTTCCGCACGCACCTCGACGACGACGTCAGGAGACCTCCGTGACCCCAGTACCCAGGCGACTTTCCCCACCTGCGCCACCCGTGCCTCCAGGCCGTGGGCCGAGCCGACGCGACCTGCTCCGGTGGGGCGCCGCCGCTGGCGGCAGCATCGCCCTCGGCGCGCTGCTCGCCGGCTGCTCCCCGCAGTCGACGGCCGCCGTCCGTTCCGGACGCGCCGACCTGTCCTTCTGGACCCACGACCCCGGCTACGAGAAGTTCTTCACCGAGGCGTTGCCGGTCGCCGACCGGAAGTCGGACTTCGACTTCGCGCTCGACATCACCACGATCGCGGCGGCGGACATCCCGACCAAGCTCATCGCGCAGGCCGTCGCCGGCACGGGGACGCCGGACGTCGCCGGGCTCGAGATCGGGGCGTTCTGCCGGATGCTCCGCGGGGACATCGCTGCCGAACTGCTGAGCGACCTCTCGCCGTCGGTGGCGTCGCGCAAGGACGACCTGATCGCTGCACGACTCACGCCGTTCTCGAAGGACGGGCACCTCTACGCGCTCGATTCGGACACCCCGTTGTGCGTCTACTACCACCGAGCCGACCAGTTCGAGGCCCTCGGCATCCCCGACGACCTGACGACGTGGGAGGAGTACATGGACGTCGGCGCGAAGCTCAACAAGAGCAAGGGCGTCTCGCTGCACGCCGTGGCGGTCACCGATCCGGGCGGCACGCTGCAGAGCTACCAGATCCTGCTGCTCCAGCGGGGCGGCGACCTGTACGACGAGGACGGCGGCATCGCCATCCAGACGCCGGAGGCCGAACGCACCCTGCAGTTCCTGGTCGACGGTGTGCAGTCCGGGGCCATCGCGACGGTCGCTGACATGTACGGACCGAGCCTGCAGTCCGGGCTGAAGGGCGGCACGATCCTGGCCGTCGACATGCCCTCCTGGTACGCCAGCTACGGCATCAAGCCGAACGTGCCCGAGCAGAAGGGCAAGTGGAAGGTGCGGAACCTGCCCCGGTTCGCGGGTGGTGGCAGCACGACGAGCGTCGGCGGCGGCACCGGGTTCTCGGTGCTCCGCGACAAGCCGCTCACGAAGGCCGGGATCGACCTGGTGCTCGCCGCGTACCTCGACCCGGACCAGCAGGTGAAGCGCTACCAGGACCTCGGTTACCTGCCGACGCTCCGCTCGGTCTACGACGACCCGCGGCTCGCGGCGCTGAGCGACCCGTACTTCGGCGGGCAGCAGCTGTTCGGCGTCTACAAGTCGGTCGTCGACGACGTGCCCTCGCAGCACCAGAGCGCCGACGCCTCGATCCTGCAGACCGTCCTGAGCGGCTACCTCATCAAGGCCTACAAGGGCCAGATCTCCCCGAAGCAGGCGCTCGACGCCGCTGCGGCCGACTTCCGCGGCCAGACCCGCGCCTGAGGAGGACGACGTTGTCCACATCCACATCCACCGCCACCGGCATCCCGGTGTCCGCCACCACGACCAACACCGATCCACCCGCTCGCCGTCGCCGACGCCTGAACACGAACGGGGGCAGCGCGCCGTACCTCTTCATCGCGCCGTTCTACGTGCTGTACGGCCTGTTCATGATCGTGCCGGTGCTCGCCGCCGTGTACCTGTCACTCACCGAGTGGGTCGGGCTCGGCACACCGAACTGGATCGGCCTGTCCAACTACGCGAACCTGTTCCGGGACACCAGCTTCGGCACAGCCCTGGTCAACTCGTTGATCTACACACTCATCGCCGTGTTCGTCATCGTGCCGTGCTCGCTCCTGGTTGCGCAGGCACTCAACGCCAAGGGACTCCGCGCACGAGACCTGTTCCGGGTGACGTTCTTCATCCCGATGGTGCTGTCGCCGATCGTCATCGCGCTCATCTACAGCCTGGTGTTCGACACGAACTACGGACTGCTCAACGCCACGCTCAAGGCGCTGTTCGGACTGCCGAACACCGACTGGCTCGGCGACCCGACCCTCGCGAAGGTCGCCATCGGCTTCGTGCTCCTGTGGCGCACGGTCGGGTACCTGACGATCTTCTTCCTGGCAGCACTGCAGAACGTGTCGCCCGAGCAGTACGAGGCCGCGTCGCTCGACGGGGCAGGCACCTTCCGGAAGTTCACCAACGTGACGCTCCCGGCGATCCGACCGGTCACGGCGTTCGTCGTGGTGACGAGCTTCATCAGCGCCGCGCAGCTGTTCGACGAGCCCTACCTGCTCACCAAGGGCGGTCCGGGCGAGGCCACGCTCTCCGTCGCCATGTTCATCTACCGCGCCGCCTTCGAACGGCAGCAGTTCGGGTACGCGGCAGCCGCCGGTGTCGTGCTGTTCGTCGTCGTGTTCGGCGTCAGCCAGATCCTCAACCGCGCACTCGCCATCGGGAGGGACGCATGACCGCCACCACCGACCGCCCGGACACCCGGGCCGTCACGACCGCCGGAAGCCGGGCGCCCCGGTCCGGCCCGCCCCGCACCAGGGGCTGGATCGCTCGCCGCGGCCTGCTCTACGCCACACTCGTGGCTCTGCTGCTGGTGTTCGTGTTCCCGCTGCTCTGGGCGCTGTCCGGCTCGTTCAAACAGCGTGGCGACATCTTCGCGACACCGCCCACGCTCATCCCGAGCCCGGCGACGGGGGAGAACTACACGAACCTGCTCGCCACCCAGCCGTTCTGGGCCTGGTTCGGCATCAGTGTCGGCACCGCCCTGATCGCGACCGTCGTGTCCGTGTTCGTCTGCGCGATGGCCGGGTACGGGTTCGCGAAGTTCCGGTTCCGGGGCAAGCGGATCCTGTTCGCGGTGATGTTCTCGTCGCTCTCGGTGCCGTTCGCGGTGATCCTCGTACCGCTCTTCATCCTGGTGGTGAAGTCCGGGCTGACGAACCCGTGGTTCTCGCTCGTCGTCCCGTGGGTGGCGCCGGCGTTCGGCATCTTCATGATGCAGCAGTTCATCGTGCAGGCGATCCCCGACGAACTCATCGAAGCGGCCCGCATCGACGGCAACTCCGAGTTCGGAACGTTCCGCCGGGTCGTGCTCCCGCTGCTCCGGCCGTCGCTCGGCGCCCTGGCGGTGTGGAGCTTCCTGCAGAGCTACAACTCGTTCCAGTGGCCGTTGGTCCTGCTGTCCGACTCGAGCCAGTACACGCTGCCCCTCGGCCTCAACGCGATCTTCGCGTCGGAGAACCGGTCGTACGACCTGGTGCTCGCCGGCGCCGTGCTGGCGAGCGTGCCGACGATCCTCGTGTTCCTGCTCCTCCGCAAGCAGCTGCTCGACGGGCTGACCGCGGGGGCGGTCAAGGGATGACCGGCACCCCCGCCCACCACCGATCCTTCTCGAACGGAGCACCCAGCACCATGCAGCACGACCGCGTCCTCTTCGGCGCCGCCTACTACCACGAGTACCAGCCGACCCCTCGGCTCGACGAGGACATGCGCCTGATGCAGGAGGCCGGCTTCTCGGTCATCCGCGTCGGTGAGTCCGTCTGGAGCACCTGGGAGCCTGAGAACGGCCGCTTCGACCTGGAGTGGCTCGCACCGGTGCTCGACGCCGCCCACGAACACGGCATCCGGGTGATCCTCGGCACACCCACGTACGCCGTGCCGATGTGGCTCGCCCGCATCGTGCCGGAGATCAACGTCCGCCGCCGCACCGACGGCGAGGCGATGGGCTGGGGCGCCCGGCAGGAGATCGACTACGCCCACCCGGCGTTCCTGTTCCACGCCGAGCGGGTCATCCGGAAGATCGTCGCCCGGTACGCCGAGCACCCCGCCGTGATCGGCTACCAGGTCGACAACGAGCCGGGCAACGAGCTCATCGCGAACCCCGAGGTGTTCCAGCGCTTCGTCGACCACCTGCGTCACACCTACGGCAGCGTCGAGCGGTTGAACGAGGAGTGGGGTCTGACCTACTGGTCCCACCGGCTGTCCACCTGGGCCGACCTGTGGACGCCGGACGGCAACGCGCAGCCGCAGTACGACCTGGCCTGGCGCCGGTTCCAGGCCTCGATCACGACGGACTTCATCGCCTGGCAGGCATCGGTCGTGCGGGAGTACTCGCTTCCGGACCAGTTCGTGACCACGTGCATCGCCTACGAGCGGCCGACCGTCGAGGACGAGGTGCTCACCAGGACGCTCGACGTCACCGCCGGCAACCCGTACTACCGGATGCAGGACGCCCTCGAACTGCCGAGCGCCGAGGAGCCCGCACAGTTCTGGACCTCGTCCGGTGCCTGGTCGATCTTCGCCTCGGGCGACCGCATGTACGGGTCGAAGCAGGCACCGTTCCTGGTCACCGAGACCAACGCGCAGGCCATCGGGTTCTCGTGGATGAACGAACCGGCTTACGAAGGGCAGTGGCGACAGGCCGCCTGGGCCCTCGTGTCCCGAGGCGCGTCGATGATCGAGTACTGGCACTGGCACACGCTGCACTACGGCGTCGAGACGTACTGGGGTGGCGTCTTGCCGCACTCGCAGCAGCCCGGTCGCACCTACGAGGAGATCGCCCGGATCGGTGCGGAGTTCGCGAACGCCGGGGACCGGGTCGCCGGTCTCCGCCCGCACGCCGACGTCGCCCTGCTGTTCTCGAACGAGTCGAAGTGGGCACTCAACGAGCACCCGGCACTCGGCGACGGTATGGAGCCCGACCGGCGCTCGTGGCAGACGACCTACGACGCCTACGCCCGAGGCGTCTTCGATGCGGGACTGCAGGCGAACACCGTGCATCCGTCCCAGGTCTTCGACCGTGAGCCGGCGTCCTTCGCCGTGGAGCGTCCGGTGCTCGTCGCTGCCGCGTTCACCATCGCGACCGACGCCCAGCTGCAGTGGCTCGCCGCCTACGCCGAGGCAGGTGGCCACCTGGTCGTCGGCATCCGCACCGGGTACGAGGACGAAGAGGCCCGTGCGCGGCTCGAACGGAAGCCCGCGTTCCTCGACGTGCCCGCAGGCGTGCACTACGACGAGTTCAGCAACCTCGGCCGACGCATCCCGGTGTCGGCCGGAGCCGCTGCCGCTGCGCACGGGTTCTCCGTGCCGGCCGGGGCGACGGCCACCCGGTGGGCGGACGGTCTGCTCGTCGACGACGCCGACGTGCTCGTCGGGTACGACCACCCGCACCACGGTCGTTTCGCGGCGGTGACCACGCGGTCGCACGGTGCCGGTCGGGTCACCTACGTCGGGACCGTCCCGGATCCGGCGCTCGCCGCAGCGATCACGGAGTGGGTGGTCGCGCAGGGAAGCGGGTCGCCGAGCTGGCAGCCGCAGGCCGACACGCAGTCGGTCGCGAGCTCGGTCAACGGCCGCGGCGAGACGGTGCACGTGATCCACAACTGGTCGTGGGAACCGAGCACGTACGCGGTGCCGGTTGCCGCGGAGGACCTGTTCGAGGGCACGGCGCTCGCCGCGGACGCCGTGCTCGAGCTCGGGCCGTGGGACGTCCGGGTGGTCGTCGTCGCATAGCGAGACCGGAGCAGGCGGGCCGTCGGGTCGGACGGTCCGCCTGCTCCCACAGTCAGTGCTCCGGTGTGGGCGCGGAACACGAGCCGCGTAGGTCCGACCCGCCGACAGTGACGCACATCAGTTCGAGGCAGTGCGCCATGACGGCTTGCTGGACCGGCAGCAGCGCGGCCTTGAAAGCATGCCCGACGAAGGCAGGGTGTTCGAGCGCATCGGCGCTGACCTCCCGACCGCGCACGAAGGGCGGACACGGGTCGAGTAGCACCCCTGTCGGCGCGAGGTCGAGCAGGGCCGCGGTGATCCGGAACGGTTCGAGCGCTCGGGCGTGCTCGCCGGGGCCGTCGGTGAGGACCACGTCCGCTGATCGGACGGCGGTCTCCAGGTCGTCCGTCCACACTGCACCCGGGGAAGCGAGCTCGGCGGGGCAGCACTGGACCACATCGAGCTGCAGGACCCGAGCCGCTTCCTGCCACGCTCGGGCGATGTTCCCGTCTGCGCCCACGAACACGTAGCGGAACGACGAGATGTCGCCTCGCTGCCGCAGCGTGTACAGGTCAGACAGCACCTCGCAGGGGTGGTTCTCGTCGGTCATCGCGTTCACCACGGGCAGTGCCGCTGCTGCGGCCAGGCCCTCGACGACCGCGAGGTCGTGATGGCGCACGACGAGGATGTCCGCCCACGCCGCCAGGTACTGCGCGACGTCCGTCAACGCTTCCGGCTTGTCGAGCGTGGTGTCCGGGAACACGATCGGCTGCAGGCCCATCAGGGACGCGCCCCGTTCGAACGTGACCCGGGTCCGCAGGCTCGTTGACGGGAAGAACATCGCCGCGGAGCCCGCGGTCGCGGGTCCTCGGCCGTCGCGGTAGTCGTCGGCCAGGCTGAAGACGGCCTCGACGTCGGACCTGCTCCAGTCATCGAGCTTCGTGAGCGATCGCATCCCACCACCCTAGGGACGCGCCGGCGCGCTCCCGACGTGACCGGAAGGCGGCCTGGAGGCGCGTGGCGGCGCCGCCACGCGCCTCCAGGCCGCCGTGTGGTGTGGCCGGAAACCGGCCCGACCGCAGGATCGGCCTGCGCCCTTGGCGGGAAGCGCTGCGCTCGCTGCTCCGCTGTTGCGGTGCTCGCTCAGCGCGTGCGCGCAGCGAGATCGCCGTAGGCCGCCGCGTACCAGCCGACGCTGCCGTCTCCCGCGGTCGGGCCGATCGTGATCGCCGCCCTCGACGTGACCACGTACAGGTCCTCGTCGTGTCCGCAGTGGACGGAGCGTGCTGTGAGCCGTTTGCCCGTCTCCGACCCGTTCGCACCGATGCGTCCGGCCCACACGGCCATCTGCACGGTTCCGCCGCCCTGGCATGTGACCGAGACGCGGATCCGCGCACGGTCCCCGGCTCCGTCGGTGCCGAGGGAGAGTCGGCTGGATGAATCGTTGGTGCCGGCACCGCTGCCGAGTCCGCCAGGTTGTCCGGCCCATCGGTCCTGCACGCGCTGCATCCAGCCGGAGTAGGCCTTGTCGTTCTCCTCCGGCGTCGGGTGATCAGAACAGGCCGTGAGTGACACGAGGGCCACGACGGCGACGCCGATGACCAGTGTGCTGCGTCGGAGGCCGCGGCGGGCGTGGGGGAACGGAGTGCGCATGTCGTGGCAAGTGTTCCGGAGATCGGCAGCCCACCGCATCCTCCCGTTCGTGGGACTCCGCGAGACGGTGCACGTGATCCACAACTGGTCGTGGGAACCGAGCACGTACGCGGTGCCGGTCGCCGCGGAGGACCTGTTCGAGGGCACGGCACTCGACGCGGATGTCGTGCTCGAGCTCGGGCCGTGGGACGTCCGGGTGGTCGTCGTCGCATAGCGAGACCGGAGCAGGCGGGCCGTCGGGTCGGACGGTCCGCCTGCTCCTTCTGTGCAACAGCGGCTCTCGGACAGTGGTCAGGCCGCGGCCCGGAACGCCTCCAACGCCGTTCGGGCTTCCGTTGACGACGCGAGTGAGACGGAGTGGCTGCCGATGTCCGTCGCCAGGGACAGTGCGACGGCTGCGGCACCGACCTCGGACGCCGCGACCCAATCCGGCTCGCCGTCGACGAACCGGGTCCGCACCGGCCCGAGCACGAGCGCGTGGACACGCTCGTCCGGCGACTCCGCCGCGAGGACCCGCTGCATCATGAGCACCGCGGCCTGCTCCATGCTCACGGGCCCGCTGCCCGGCACCGGGAACTCGGCGGACTGCCCGACGATCACCGTGTACGCGCCGACGCCACTGAGCCGCGGGACGATCGCCCGCGCCAGTGCCATGTGCGCCGTGGCGAGCCCGGTGAACGCTCCCGCCCAGTCGTCCTCGTCGATGGTGGTCAGGGGCCCGCCCTGCCACCATCCGCCCACGGGGACGACCACGTCGTCGATGCCGCCGAGTCGTTCGGTCATCTCGGCACCGAGTGCTTCCGCCCCGGCGAAGGACGTGTAGTCGTGCGTCGGCAGGTGCAGCAGCTGGGAGGTGCCGATCGCGCCGAGCGCGGCGCGGAGTTCTGTGCCGCGCGCATCCGAACGGGTGGGGACGACGACGTCGGCACCGGCGTTGAGGTAGGCGCTGACGATGCCCTCCCCGACACCGCCTGTGCCGCCCGGCACGAGGACGCGACGACCTGAGAGGTCAGGGTTGATGGGATCTGTGGACATGTTCGACTCCTTGGTGAGACCAATGTTGGTTCAACCAACGATACGCACAATTGGTTGGTCGCACCAACTGATAGTCTTCGGGCATGGCCGACGACCCCACTCCACCCCAGGCGCTCCGGACGCTCGTGAGCTGGCAGGCCGGGCGACTCGCCACGATCGGTGCGCGCCTGACCAGCGCCCGGATGCCCCTCGAAGCGCGGTCCGACTTCGCGGTGCTGGCAGCGCTCGACGAGAACGGCGCGCTGAGTCAGGCTGAGATCGGTCGGGCGCTGGGTCTGGACCGCAACAACGTCAACGGCATCGTCGTCCGGCTCGAAGGAGACGAGGCCGTGACTCGAGAGCCCGACCCGTCGGATCGCCGGCGGAACGTCGTCACGATCACGGCCGCTGGTCGGGTCAGGCTCGCCGAGATCCAGGTGCTCGCGGATGCCGTGCAGGACGAACTGCTCGCCGCGTTGTTCACGAAGGAGCGGAAGGACCTCATCCACCTGCTCGACCGGGTTCTCTCCGTTCACGGTGGCCAGTCCGCCTGACCCCGCGGACGACTCCGCAGGGCCGACCGCCCAGGGGTGACGGCGACGATCCTCGCTGCTATGTTTGCGCGCACAACAAATCCCGGACGACGATGTCGGAGGACGCGCGATGACGCACGCACCAGATCACCGCTTCGGCGAGACGACCCTGACGATCGTCGATGCCGAAGGCAATCCCATCCCCGATGCCGACATCACCGTCGAGCAGACCTGCCATGCCTTCGCCTTCGGCAACATCGGCTTCGACTTCATCGAACTGGCCAACGGCGAAGCGCACGACGCGGCAGGCACCGAGCGCCTCGCCGACCTCTACGCCGACGTCTTCAACACCGCGACGCTCCCGTTCTACTGGGGCCGCTTCGAGCCCGAGCGCGGAGCCCCGGACACCGCCAGACTCCTGACGACGGCGCAGTGGTTCCGCGACCGGGGCATCGCCCTCAAGGGTCACCCGCTCGTCTGGCACACCGTGCAGCCCGATTGGCTGCTGGGGCTCCCGCTGGACGAGGTCGACCAGCTGCAGCGGGAGCGCATCCGCCGCGAGGTTTCCGCTTTCGCGGGCACGATCGACACCTGGGACGCCATCAACGAGGTCGTCATCATGCCGGTGTTCGACAACGGCGACAACGCGATCACCCCGCTCGCTCGGGCCAAGGGTCGCATCCCGATGATCCGGATGGCTTTCGAGGAGGCCCGCGCCGCCAATCCACACGCCACCCTGCTGCTCAACGACTTCGACCTGTCGAGCGCGTACGAGTGCCTGATCGAGGGCGTGCTCGAGGCCGGCGTGCAGATCGACGCCATCGGGCTGCAGACCCACATGCACCAGGGCTACTGGGGCGAGGACGCGATGCTCGCGATGGTCGACCGGTTCGCCCGCTACGGCCTGCCGCTGCACCTGACCGAGACCTCGCTCGTCTCCGGCGACCTCATGCCCGCGCACATCGTCGACCTCAACGACCACCAGGTCGCTTCGTGGCCGTCGACGCCCGAGGGTGAGGCGCGCCAGGCCCACGACGTCGAGCGGCACTACCGGAGCCTCGTGGGGCACCCTTCCGTCGAGGCGATCACCTACTGGGGCATCACCGACGCCGGCGCCTGGCTCGGCGCCCCGATCGGACTCGTCCGCGCCGACGGCAGCCCGAAGCCGTCCTACGACGCGCTCCGCCGCCTGGTCAAGGAGGAGTGGTGGCTCGGCCCGACGGTGCTCCGCACCGACGACCGCGGTCGGGTGCAGGTCCGCGGCTTCCGCGGCGACTACCGCGTCGACGTGCGCGGCACGTCCGCCCCGTTCACCGTCACCGACGTGCCCACGCAAGTGCAGATCGTCGCGTGACCACCTGACGGACTGGAGGCCCGGTGCGGCCCCGCCCCGCGCCTCCAGTCCGTCAGTGGCGGACCTGGCTGTGGGGGTGCTCATGGCTCTGATCGCGGTGGTGCGCTTTGCTGGGCGAGACCAGCGGACCGTCCGCGGCACCGTGAGGGGTGGACTTGATGCGTATGAGCAGACCGCACGGACGGCTCCTGCTCGTGCAACGCTCGGTCCTCGTGACCGCCGTGCTGGCGTCGGGGCTCGCACTGGTGGCCGGGTGCAGTTCGCCCCGGTTGCCGCCGTCGTCCGCAACCGCCGTCGAGGTGACGAAGGTGTACCTGGCTGCGGCGAAGGCGCAGCGGTGTGACGTGACGAAGGCGTTGACGCTCGACAGCACGTGGGCGTGGTGTCGGAACCCGACGCTGCGGAAGTACACCGTCGCGGACAAGGCGGAATCGGTGCCGTTCAACCCTGGCCACAAGGCGGAGTCCTGCGTCGACACAACGGTGACGAGTCGAGCGTCGGAGGAATCGGAGCCGATGAACGAGACGCGCACGTGGAGCTTCTGCTTCACGAAGACGGCGTCCGGCTGGCGCCTCGCGGACCAGGGACAGGGCTAGGGCGCGGCCCTGCTGAGGTGGCCGGAAGGGCCAATCTTCAGCGTGGGTGTGCGGCACCGCGACGACCTGGAGGTACGGGCCGACCATCTCGAGCAGCTCGACGGCTTCGGCGCTGAACCACGCCCGGGCCCCCCGCGTCCGACGTCACCTGGTCGCGCGTCCTGCGGCCACCACACCCCAGAAGGCTCCGCCGACGAGGATCGCGGCGCACGCGACGAACGCGGGGATGTCGTCGGCGCGTCCGAGTGCGATGTAGACCAGGCTCACTGCAACCGTTGCGCCGCCGGCGATGCTCGTCGGGACGATCGCTGCTCGGTGGCCGATGATCCAGCTCTCGTTGCTGCGCATGGTCGCCCGGGTGCGGATGCCGACGAGCCCGTTCCTGCCGATGGTGCCCCGCGCCGGCAGGACGACGAAGACGATGGTCAGGACGGCGGCTGCCATCTCGATCGCGATCACGTGGTCTCCTTCTGAGTCGGTCATCGCGCTCGTGTGTGTGGCTGAGATCGGAGCGCGTCAGACCAAACCTGCCGGTATCCGGTGAAATACGCAAGGGCAGCAGGGCCCGTCACCGCCGCACGTACCGGTGCTCCGGCCGCCCCGCAGCCCCGTACCGCAACTGCATCGCCACCGTCCCGTCCGCCGTGAGCTGCGCCAGGTACCGCTGCGCCGTCGCCCGCGAGACCCCGATCGCCGCAGCCACCTCGGCGGCCGATCGTTCCTCACCGGCGACGAGCTGCTCGAGCACCAGCGCCGCCGTGGCCGCCCGGGACGGCGACGCCCCACCGCTGTCCCCGGCGTGCAGGATCCGGAACGCCCGCTCGACGGCCTCTTGATCGAGGGTCGACCGCTCGTCGAGCACGTTCCGCGACCGCGCGTACGCCTGCAGCCGCTCGGCCAGCACCCCGGCTGCGAAGGGCTTGATCAGGTAGGCGAGTGCCCCGCACCGCATCGCCCGCCGCACGGTGCCCGAGTCCGAGGCGGCGCTCAACACGAAGGCATCGGTGTCGATCGACCGCAGCAGGTCGAGCCCGCTGCCGTCGGGCAGGTACACGTCCACGAGCACCAGGTCCACGGTCCCACTCGACAGCGCGGAGCGGGCGGCCGCGAGGGTCCCGACGGGTTCGAGCGCCCGGAACCCCGGTACCTCGTCGACCTGCCGCCGGTGCAGGTCGGCGACGTGGAAGTCGTCGTCGACCACCAGCACGGTGAACACGGAACTCACGACACCACTCCTTCCAGTCGGGCGCAGAAGACCGCGCCGTGGTCGTCACCGCCGGGGGAGGCGAGCCACACGTCACCACCGTGCCGCCGGGCGATCTCCCGCGACAACGGCAGCCCGATCCCGAGCCCGTGCACCTGTGAGACGTCCTCCGACGCGGGAGCCGCCGCCGGACCGCGCACGAACAGCGAGTCCGCGGCATCGTCCGGCACCCCCGGCCCGGAGTCCATCACGGACAGGTGCAGGGTCGCGCCGTCGTCGAGCACCTCGACCTCCACCCACGGTGATCCGCCGTCCCTCGACTGCTCGTCCCCGGTGAGGGCCGCCGACACCGCGTTGTCGACCAGGTTGCCGAGCACGGTGGTCACGTCGCCCGGCTCGGTGATCGTCCCCTGCACGAGCGTCTCCGCCCCGATCCGCAGCAGCACGCCCCGCTCGGCGGCCTCGACACCCTTCGCCCCGAGGAACGCCTGCAGGTACGGCTCGGTCAACCGGTCGGCGTGCTGCACCGGGTAGCGCAGCGGCCCGCGCTCCTGCACGTCCGCCAGGTACGCGCGCGCCCGGGCGGTCTCGCCGATGTCGAGCAGCCCCGAGATCGCGTGCAGCCGGTTCGCGAACTCGTGGCGCTGTGCGCGGAGCGCCGTGCTCATCGCCCCGACGGCGTCGAGTCGCCGGGTCAGGGCCTCGACGTCGGTGCGGTCGCGCAGGACGGCGACCCGGCCCAGGTCGCGTCCGTCGCGGAACACCGTGCGGACGTCGACGAGCAGCACCCGGTGCCCGGCGACGATCGTGGCGCTCGCCGGAGCCGCGGTGGTCACGTCGAGCATCGACCCGAGCGGCGCGGGCAGGTCGAGCGATGCCACCGGACGGCCGACCGGATCGGCCAGCTCGAGCAGTCGCACGGCTTCGGGGTTGCAGACGGTGACGACCCCCGACGGGCCGATCGCGATGACGCCTTCGCCGACGCCGCCGAGCACGGCCTGCTGGTTCTGCACGAGCGTCACGAGCTCCTCCGGCTGCAGCCCGAGCGTCAGCCGCACCAGCCTGCGTCGGATCAGCACCGAGGCGATCACCGCGAGCAGGACCGCCGCCAGTCCGGCACCGATCACCGGCATGCTGTCCTCGACCAGGGTGTCGTAGACGCGTGCCCGGTTGAACCCGACGCTCACCTCGCCGACGACGGCGGACTGCCGGGAGGCGCGGCTCGTCTCCGCCCCGCCGGCCGCGGGCGCGGAGACGGGCACCTTCGCCCGCGCCGACTCACCGAGCGTGCCGCGTGCCCAGGACACGGTCTCGCGGCCCGCGAGTGCGGCGTCGGGGGAGGTGCTCACCATCTCGCCGATCCGGTCGGTGTCGGGGTGGGCCAGCCGGATGCCCCGGTCGTCGGTGACCACGACGAAGAGTGCCCCGGTCCTGCGCTGGGCTGCGAGTGCCGCTCGCTGGACGGGCCCGTCGGCGAGGGCCGCGGGGTCGAGGTCGGTGCCGTCGACGCTGAGCCGGGCGACCGCGGCCCGGACGTCGGACTGCGCGGCGACGCTCTGTGCGATCGCGAGTGCGGTCCCCTCGGCAGCGCGCTCCAGCCGGGTGACCTCGATCCGGACGAACACGGCACTGGTCAGGGCGACGACGGCGACCACCACGGCGAGCTGCAGCACGAGCACCTCGGTGGCGAAGCGGAGCCTGGGGCGCCGTGAACGGTCGTCGGTCACGACCCCAGCGTACGGAGGGCGAGCCGACCTGCCTGCGCACAATGCGCAGAAAGCGGTCAACGCGCGATGGTGCGCCAATGTGCAGAAGCGCGCCGCGCCTCCAGGCCGGGTCGTAGCGTGCCCGGACTGCCAGACACGGACGAAGGAGTCCTGATGCTCGTCATCCTCGGGTACGCGATGGTCGTGACCTTCATGGTCCTGATCATGACCAAGCGCATGTCGCCCATGCTCGCGCTGATCATCGTGCCGACCGTGTTCGGACTGTTCGCGGGGGCGGGTCTGGGACTCGGCGACATGGTGACCGAGGCGATCGGCACGCTGGCGCCGACGGCCGCGCTCCTGATGTTCGCGATCATGTACTTCGGGCTGATGATCGACGTCGGCCTGTTCGACCCGCTCGTCCGGTTCATCCTGCGGGTGACCGGCAACGACCCGGCGAAGATCGTGCTCGGCACTGCTCTGCTGGCCGGTGCGGTCTCGCTCGACGGGGACGGCTCGACGACGTTCATCGTGGTCACGGCGGCGATGCTGCCGATCTACCTGAAGCTCGGCATGAGCCCGGTCGTGATGACGTGCGTGGCGGGTCTGACGAACGGCACGCTCAACATCGTGCCGTGGGGCGGTCCCACCGCCCGTGCCGCCGCCGCGCTGAAGATCGACCCGACGGACATCTTCGTGCCCCTCGTGCCGTCGCTCGTGGTGGGGCTGCTGCTGTGCTTCACGTTCGCGTGGACGATGGGCCTGCGGGAGCGGAAGCGGCTCGGGCTGATCGAGTTCACCGAGGCCTCGCGGGGTGCACGGGTGCCGGAGCGGGCGAACGCCCGGGCCGGGTCACGGGTGCTCGCGGCGGTCGGCGGGACCGGCGGCGGCATGTTCACGAGCCCCACGGTCGCGCTCGGACTGCGCGGTGGGAAGGCGGACGGCCGGCGTGCGGACGGCGAAGGTGTGGACGGCGCGGGTGCGGGCGACGAGGGCGGCACGGGGACCGGCACCATGGCCGAGACGATGCTCGACCCGAACCGTCCGACCCTGCGACCGAAGCGGATCTGGTTCAACCTGGCGCTGACCGTCGCCGTGATGGTGGCGCTTGTGATGGGCCTGCTGCCGCTGCACTTCGTGTTCATGATCGGCACGGCGATCGCCCTGCTCGTGAACTTCCCGCAGCTCAAGCAGCAGACCGCGCAGATCGTCGCGCACGCCCCGAGCATCGTCGGTGTCGTGTCGATGGTGTTCGCCGCCGGGGTGCTGATCGGGGTGCTCGACGGCACCGGGATGGTCGCGGCGATGGCCGACTGGCTCGTCGCGGTGATCCCGGACTCGATGGGCCCGTACCTGGCGGGCATCACCGGTGTGCTGAGCATGCCGCTGACGTTCTTCATGAGCAACGACGCGTTCTACTTCGGGATTCTGCCGGTGCTGTCGGAGAGCGCCGCGGCGTACGGGATCACGCCGGCCGAGATGGCGCGGGCCTCGGTCGTCGGGCAGCCGGTGCACATGCAGAGCCCGCTGGTCCCCGCGATCCTGCTGCTGGTGTCGCTGGCCAACGTGAACCTCGGCGACCACCACCGGAAGGTGCTGTGGCGGGCCGCCGTGGTCGCGATGGCGATGCTCGTGGTGGCGATCGTGGTGCGGGTCATCCCGTTCGGGTGAACCGACCGCCGGTGCCGACTCGGCGCGCGCCCGACCGGTGCGCGCCGGACCGGACGGTGCCGGCTCAGGCGGCGTCGAGCTCCCGCGTCAGCGCCGCGACGAAGTCGTCGATGTCCTGCTCCGAGGTGTCGTACGCACACATCCACCGCACCTCGTTGCGGCTGGCGTCCCAGTCGTAGAACCGGAAGTGCTTCCGCAGCCGGTCGGCCACCCCGGCGGGCAGGGTCGCGAAGACGCCGTTCGCCTGGGTCTGCTGGCTGAAGCCGACGCCCCGGATGCTGCCGTCGGCGATGCCGGCCTCCAGCGCACCGCGGAGTCGGGCGGCCATGGCGTTGGCGTGCCCGGCGGAGCGCAGGTACAGGTCGTCGCTGAGCAGGGCGATGAGCTGGGCGGAGACGAACCGCATCTTCGACGAGAGCTGCATGTTCATCTTGCGCAGGTAGTGCAGCCCCTCGGACGCCGAGGGGTTCAGCACGACGATCGCCTCGCCGTAGAGCATGCCGTTCTTCGTGCCGCCGAAGCTCAGCACGTCGACACCGGCGTCGGTGGTGAAGTCGCGCAGGGGCACCCCGAGGGACGCCGCGGCGTTCGAGATGCGGGCGCCGTCCATGTGCAGCTTCATGCCGAGGGAGTGGACGTGGTCGGCGATCGTCCGGACCTCGTCCACCGTGTAGGCGGTGCCGAGCTCGGTGGTCTGCGTGATCGACACGACGAGCGGCTGGGCGCGGTGCTCGTCGCCCCAGCCCCAGGCCTCGCGGTCGATGAGCTCGGGCGTCAGCTTGCCGTCGGGTGCCTCGACCGGCAGGAGCTTGATGCCGGCGACGCGCTCGGGCGCTCCGGCTTCGTCGGTGTGGATGTGCGCGGTCGCGGTGCACACGACCGCTCCCCACCGCGGCAGCATCGACTGCAGGCCGACGACGTTCGCGCCGGTGCCGTTGAACACCGGGAACGCCTCGGCCTGCGACCCGAAGTGCTCGCGGATCACCTCGTTGAGACGTGCGGTGTAGACGTCCTCGCCGTAGGCGATCTGGTGGCCGTCGTTGGCCGCGGCGATGGCGGCGAGGATCTCGGGGTGGACGCCGGCGTAGTTGTCCGAGGCGAAGCCCCGCAGGTCCAGGTCGTGCAGTCGGAGGGTCACGCGTTCATCCTAGGTTCGAGGGATCAGGCGCCGTGAGCGGGATGCGGGCACCGTTGACGTCGGCCGGTGGGACGTCCCAGAGCCGGACGACCTCGGTGCCGAGCCGCTCCTCGAGGCCGGACAGTGCACCGACGACGAACACGGCGGCCGCGGCGGTCTCCGGTGCCTCCTTCCGGAACCCCTGCGCGACGGCC
Organism: Curtobacterium sp. MCLR17_034; assembly: GCF_003234485.1. Lineage (NCBI taxonomy): Bacteria > Bacillati > Actinomycetota > Actinomycetes > Micrococcales > Microbacteriaceae > Curtobacterium > Curtobacterium sp. MCLR17_034. The sequence continues at coordinate 131,912 of NZ_QKTH01000005.1, read as the reverse complement.
CGGACCCAGGCGTCGGACGCGGCCTTCGCCGACGCGTAGTTCGCGGCGCCGGCGGTGGGGGAGTCGACCGCGGTGGACGACACGAACGCGAGCCGCCCGGCGGGGGACGCCACCAGGTCGTCGTGGAAGACCCGGGTCGTGTTCCGCAGGGTCCGGAAGGCGCGGTCGAAGAAGTCCCAGTCCGCGTCGGACTGGCCGACGATGCTGCCACCGCCGCGCCACCCGCCGACCAGGTGGACCAGTCCGTCGACGCGGCCGGCGTCCGCGTGGACGTCGTCGGCCAACGCGGTGACCGCACCGAGGTCCGACAGGTCGCACGTGCGCGTCGTGACGCCCGGGACGGACGCGCGCAGCGCCTCCAGGGCGTCGGGTCTGGTGCCGACCGCGACGACGGCCGCACCGGCGGCGGTGAGTGCGCGCGCGACGGCCGCGCCGCTGGCACTGGTTGCACCGGCGATCAGCACCAGGCGACCGGCCACCGAGCGGTCGGTCACGCGGCGGCCTCGCCGGCGAGCTCGGCGTCCGTGGTGCCGGTGATGCCGGCCGTGGACGCGATGACGGTCGCCATCTTCTTGTCGAGGGCCTCGTAGAACATCGACAGCGGGAACTCGTCGTCGAGCACCGCATCGGTGTAGCCGCGCGGCGGTCCGGCGAGCGTCTCGTCGGGCAGGCCACGCGCCCACTTCGACGCCGGGTGCGGCGTGAGCGTGCGGGTCAGCATCTCGTACGCGGCGAGCCAGTGCGCCGACTTCGGCCGGTCGATCGAGCGCCGGTAGAGCTCGTTGATCTCGTCGCTCAGGGCGATGATCACGTCCGGCATCTCGGGCCAGTCGATCGTGAGCTGCGTGTCCGTCCAGTGCAGGACGCCGTGCTGGTGCATCCAGGCGAACAGCAGCTGGCCGCCGAGTCCGTCGTAGTTGCGGACGCGGCTGCCGGTGATCGCGAAGCGGAAGATGCGGTCGAAGACGACCGCGTACTGCACCAGGCGCGCGTGGTCACGGATGGCGCGCTGCGCGTCCTGGAGGCCCGTGTCGGGTCCGGCGGACAGCTCGCGTTCCAGACGCACGGACTCGCGGAACGCGGTCAGGTCGCAGCGGAGTTCCTCGAGCGAGTAGAGGAAGAACGGCATCCGCTGCTTGATCATGAACGGGTCGAAGGGCAGGTCCCCGCGCATGTGCGAACGGTCGTGGATGATGTCCCACATCACGAAGACCCGCTCGGTCAGCTGCTGGTCGTCGAGCATCGCAGCGGCCTCGGCCGGCAGCTCGAGCTTGGTGACGTCGGCGGCGGCACGGACGACCCGGCGGTAGCGGGCAGCCTCGCGGTCCTGGAAGATCGCGCCCCACGTGAAGGCGGGGATCGAGCGCATCGCGACGGTCTCGGGGAACAGCACCGCCGAGTTCGTGTCGTAGCCCGGGGTGAAGTCGACGAATCGCAGCGCGACGAACAACGCGTTGCCGTGGTCGCCGGCCTCGAGCTCGGCGATGAACTCCGGCCAGATGACCTCGACCAGGACCGCCTCGACGAACCGCGAGGTGCTGCCGTTCTGCGTGACCATCGGGAACACGACCAGGTGGCCGAGCCCGTCGACGCGGTGCTGCTGCGGCTGGAACGCCGTGAGGGAGTCGAGGAAGTCGGGGACCCCGAAGCCCTGCTCCTGCCAGCGTGCGAAGTCGAGCTGCAGCACCTGCAGGAAGGCGGCGTCGTGCGGGAAGTGGGGCGCCAGCTCGGCGATGGCCGGCACGATCACCGCGACGTGACCGGCGGCAGCGGCGTGGTCGGACGGTTCGGGGACGGAGCCGTCCCGCGTCTGCAGGGCCTGCAGGGCGACGACTGCACGCTTGAGCCGGAGCCAGGCGGGGTGGGCGGCGATCTCGCGCACGGACAGGTGGTCCTCGACGACCTCGGGCTCTCCGACGATGGCGTCCTGCGAGGTCTTCTGGACGAACTGGGACATGTCGAACCTCCCGTCACTGGGGTCGGCCGCGGAACTGCGGACGAGTGGTGCGCGTTACCGGATCGTCTCGAGCCTAGGGAAGTTCGGGGGACGCAAAGTTGCCCATCTGCGGTGGAATCGTGCGTCGTCGTGGTGCTCGCGCGGGGATCCGACTGCGGCGCGCACGGAACCGTCGCCGGTCCTGCGTGGGCGGTCAGCGTGGACGGAGTCAGCGGCGCCGGGCGGGTCGCCCGGAGCTGTTGTCTCCACGGGCCTCCGAGTCGATGCGCTCACGCTTGGTGACGGCATCGATCGCTTCGCTCACCGTCGAGTCCGGATGCGTCTCACGCCAACTCCGCACCTGTGCCGGGTCTGGTGCGCACCCCGGGGGGATCGGGGTACTCCCGACGATGCTCGGAGCGAAGGCGGCGTACGTGATCGTCGCGAGCGCGGCCAAACACGCGTAGAGCAGATCGAGCGAGAGCCAGGCGCCGACCGTCGACACGATCCCGAAGAGGACGATGAAGGCCGGCGCCCGACGCCTCATCGGAAGCACCCTCGCTTCACTGCCGCGATGCCGAGGAGCTCAGCCCCCAGCGCAGCCGCAGCCCCGCCGAGGGCTCGGATCTTCTCCCAGCTGAAGGACGCGCCCCACATGATCCGGACTGCCTTCGTGACACCGCCGAGTGAGTTGATCAAACGCTTGATCCTCACTTCTTTGAGTCTCTTTTCCTGGGTGTTGGCCCGGTGTGGGCCGCCGGGAGATGCATCACCGCGGTTCTGCGCGGAGCTGTCGGAACCACCCGAGCGCGAGTGGAATCGCGGTCCAAACGACGAACGACGTCATTGCGGGGCCGACGCCGACGCGGGTTTCCGAGGCGATCGTCCAGTCAAGACCAGGCGCCGCGAGCCACGACGCGAAGGCGTATGGATTCAGCCAGTTGAGGAGGGCTGGTGTGAACGCGAGGCCGATCGTGAGGAACAACGGACCGAACACAGCGATGACGAGTGCGGGCGCTGTTCGTAGCACCAGGCCCGCCACAGCCGTCGCGGTGAGCGTCGCGGCGATGGTCGTCGCGAGCATCTCCCAGAACTGCCGGAGTACCGCGATGTCGAAGACAGAAGCGGCTGAGGTGGGCCGTGTGACGGCGAAGACCACGGCAGCGAGGAGATGGATGACGACGAGCGTCGAGACGCCGAGGATCAAGACCGCGACGTAGCGGGCGCCGAGGATCCGCTGGCGTCGTGGCGTGATCGAGAACGTCGTCAACGCCGCACGCGTGGTCCATTCGGCCGTGAACGCCATGACAGCCAGGAGACCCATGAGCAGGGGAAGAGCCACGCTGAGTCCCGCCACGAAAGCGACGAACGTCTTCGTTTCCCACCCGATAAGGAAGGACAGCACCACTCCGCTGACAGCTGCGACTGCGAATGCCCATCGGGGGCCGCGTGTGTCGAGAGCGCGTCGCATCTCGACGAGCACCAAACGGATCACGCCATCCTCCCCTCGTACTCCGTGGCGGTGAGGGATGCCAGGTACGCGTCGAGCCGGATGTCCTCGCTCCTGAGCTCGAGGAGCGCGATTCGTGCATCCCGCGCAGCACGACCGACCTCCTCTGGTGCAAGGTCCACGAGCAAGCCTGCTCCCGTGGGGAAGGGGTGGCTGCCGACGCGTCGGAGTGCCTGCTCAAAGCGCGGAAGATCTTCAGCGACGACGAAGGTGCGTCCGGCTTGTGTCCGAAGATCATCGAGTCGGGTTTCATCCACGATCCGTCCGCGGGAGATCACGACCAGGCGGTCGGCGGTCCGTTCCACTGCCGCGAGTTGATGAGTGGAGACGAGGACTGTTCCTCCCTGCTCCGCGAAGTGGAGCAGCAGGTTGTCGAGCCAACGCATTCCTTCGGGATCCAGGCCGTTGGACGGTTCGTCCAGCACGAGGGCACGCGGGTGCCCGAGTAGCGCGTGCGCCAAACCGAGTCGCTGACGCATGCCAAGGGAGAGTTTCCCGACTCGTCTGGCGGCAACCTCTGACAGGCCAACCATCTCGAGACACTGATCGACCCTTCGGAAGGGCTCGCCGATCGTGAAAGCTGTGAGCCGAAGAGTCTCGCGGACGGATCGACCTGGGTGGAAGGCTGACGCGTCCAGCAGGCAACCGAGGAAGCGGGCCGGATCGGAGAGCTGTTGGAGTTCCTGCCCGTTCACGAACGCGGCTCCGACATCGGCTCGGGTGATTCCGGTGAGGATCTTCAAGGCGGTGGACTTGCCGGCGCCGTTCGGCCCACAGAACGCTGTGATCGTCCCCTCGGGACAGGAGAAGGAGACGTCATCGAGCGCGATGCGTTTGCCGTAGGTCTTACCGACCCGACGGAGTTCGATCGGATCGGTCACGACATCAGCTGATCGAGCAGAAGTGCTGCCCCGATCGCTCCGACGCAGACCAAGAAGGCGGCTGGTGCCACCTTGCTCCTCGGTTCGACGATTCCAGCAAAGCCCGCTGCGCTGAGGCCGGCCGCTCCGGCCGCCACCGAGAGCGGCCACCCGGCGGCAACGAGGACGACACAGGTGGCCCCGAGCAGGACGGCCATCGCTGCGAGTCCAGCGCTGAGCAGTGGTCGTAAACGAGATTTCCTTGCAGCCACAACCCCTCCTTACGTTGGGGCTTCGAAGGGGTGGTGCAGCCACCACCCCTTCGAAGCTGGGTCAGTTGAAGTACTTCCAGATGTCCCAGGCCGTGATGAGCGTGCTGATCGTCCCTACGGCAGCCTTGATCGCGGGCCACGCAGTGCGCTGGAAGGTTGCGAACGACTTCTTGACACCGTCCGAGAGCTTCTTCCACAGTGCGGGGACCTTCTTCAACGCATTGATCGCAGTGCGGATGAGCGATATCCAGCTCCGCTCGGTCTCGCCGACACGATCGGATGACCCCGCCGGTGCTGCGGTGTTGGAGAGGGGCCGCGCCCAAGCGGGGGCACCGGTCGCGGCCGCGCTGCGAGTGGTTGTCGGGCCGTGGGTCGGTGCGCTGCTCGACGCGGAGACCGGCGTCGATGCCGGGGCCACCGCAGCCGTCGCGGGCACGGATGTGCCGAGGACAGCTGCTGCCGTGACGCAGGCTACGACTCCTGTCGACGCTGCCCAGCTCCGCCGCTTGCGCTGATACATGATTGCTCCTTCGCGATCCGTATGTGCCGGTCCTGGTCGACCGGCACGCTGTACGGGCAGCACGCTACCAACGTTTCACCTGCTGATGTGCAAAGTTTTGGTATATGACGAACACGCTCATCGATCGGTACGGTGGTCGCTATGGCCCGATTCACGCCCCCAGCCGCTGACGCGATGCGCGCCCGGCTCCTGCTCGCCGCGCGGGACGAGTTCGCCGCGGTCGGACTGGCCGCCGGCAGGGTCGAACGGATCGGTGCCGCGGCGTCGAGCAACAAGGCGCAGGTCTTCCACTACTTCGGCAGCAAGGAGGGGCTGTTCGACGCCCTCGTCGCGGAGACCGTGACCGAGACGTTCGCCGAGGCTCCACTCGACACCGCCGACCTCGCCGCCTGGGCCGGCCGGGTGCACGACTCGTACGTCCGTCGCCCCTGGGCCCAGCGGCTCGCGACCTGGCACCGGCTGGAGCGTGCCGACGTCCCGCTCGAGTCCGTCGCGACCAGCTACGCCGACGCGGTGGCCGAGGTCGAGCACGCCCAGCGCGCCGGGGTCCTGCCGCGGGCGTTCCGTCCGGCGGTGCTCCTCGGGCTCGTCCTGCACGCCGCTGCGTTCTGGAGCGCGACCGCTCCGGAGTACGAGCCGCTGGTGCAGGCCGTGACGCCGCCGCGGCGTCGCCAGGTCGTGGTCGACGCGGTCACGGCCCTGCTCGGCGGGAAGTCCTGACCGAGCGATCCGCGGGCGCCAGCGTGAGCGCGCTCGGATTGCGCGTGCGGGGCAGAGCCGCACCGGGCCTCCTGGCCGTCCCTCAGTCGGCTGCGCCGGCGGCGACCCGCAGCGTCCGCTCCGCGTCGTCGAGGTAGTCGGCGAGCAGCGCCGAGGCGGCGTCCTGGTCGCCACCGCGCAACGCGGACACGATCGCGTCGTTGCGTTCGACGAAGTCGGCGTGGAACGAGGCCGGGTCCGCGGTGGTCAGGAAGGCGAGCCGCATCTCGGCGAGCAGGCCGTCCATCAGGGCGTGGATCCGCTCGCTCGGCACCGCGCGCACGAGCTCGGCGTGGAACCGGATGTCGGCGGTGCCGACCGCGCCCCAGTCGCCCGCGGACGCTGCTGTCCGGGCGTCGGCGACCGCTGCGGCGGCCTCGGCGAGTGCCGGTGCGTCGGGGGTGCAGGCGCGGACGGCTGCCTCTTCGAGCACCCGCCGAGCCGCGTAGAGATCGGTGACGTCGGCGGCGGAGAGCCGGCGGACGAAGACCCCGCGGTTGAACACGTGCTCGACCAGACGGTCGCGGGCGAGCAGTCGGAAGGCCTCGCGCAGGGTGTTCCGTGAGACCCCGAGCTGGTCGCTCAACCGTTCCTCGGACAGCTGCGCCCCGGGGGAGAACCCACCCGACGCGATCATGGTGCGCAACCGCGTGGCCGTGGAGTCAGCGCCGCCGACGGTTCGGGTCATGGCACCGATCCTGGCACGGGTGGCGTTTGTGAAGGGCGTGTTACAGAGCAGAACCGGCTCTTGCGATTGTTGAACAATGCGGTCCAGACTGTCCCGCATGTTCGTCCTCATCGGCGTCGCCGTCGTCATCGTCGGCTTCGCATTGCGCATCAATGCGCTCCTCGTCGTCACGGTCGCGGGCATCGTGACCGCGGCCATCGGCGGGATCGGTCCCGTCGGCATCCTCGACGCGTTCGGCAACGGGTTCGCCTCGAGCCGATCCGTCACGACCTTCGCGCTCGTCCTGCCCGTCATCGGCCTGATCGAGCGCTACGGCCTGCAGGACCAGGCGAAGCGCCTGATCGCGAAGCTCGACAAGCTGACGACGGGTCGTCTGCTCGCCGGGTACCTGGTGATCCGGCAGGTCACCGCGGCGGTCGGCCTGACCAGCATCGGTGGCCCGGCGCAGACCGTGCGCCCGCTGGTGTACCCGATGGCCGAGGGTGCGGCGACCAAGAAGTACGGGCGCATCGACGACCGCATGCGCGAGAAGATCAAGGGCTACTCGGCCTCGTCCGACACCGTCGGCGTGTTCTTCGGCGAGGACGTCTTCGTCGCCGTCGGCTCGATCCTGCTCATCACGACGTTCGTCGACTCGACCTACGGGCTGTCGCTCGAACCGATCGACCTGGCCCTGTGGGCGATCCCGACGGGCATCGCGGCGCTCATCGTGCACGGTGGACGCCTGCTGCTGTTCGACCGTCGACTCGACAAGATGGCGGCGGACGCCCGTGCCGACGCCCCGACCCTGGGGGCAGCAGCGTGATCACCAGCGAATGGCTCTACTGGCTCATCGGCGCGTTCTTCATCGCCGTCGCCGTCCTGATCGTCACCGACACCGCGCACGCGAAGCGCCTGGGCAACGCGGCGTTCTGGGGCATCCTCGGGCTGTCGTTCTTCTACGGCACCTTCGTCGCCGCCGGCACCGTGCCGGCCTGGACGCTCGGTATCGCCGTCCTCGTGATGGTCGCGCTCGCCGGACTCGGCTTCACCGGCACGACGAGCCGCACCCGGGTCGCGAGCATCCCCGGCGCGGGCACGGGTGCCGAGACCGGCCCCGCCGAACCCACCGGCGTGACGCAGGAGATCACGAACGCCGGCAGCGGCAGCGGCAGCGGCAGCACGAGTGTGCTCGCCACCACCAGCCCGGACGAGCGCGCCGCGTTCGCGACGAAGTACGGCAACCGGCTCTTCATCCCGGCCCTCGTGGTGCCGGTGGTCGCCGTGCTGGTCGCCACGCTCGGCCCGCTCGTCTCGTTCGGCGGCGAACCTCTCCTCGCCGAGGGCAGTGCGACCCTGACCGGTCTGGGCATCGGTTCGGTGCTCGCCGTGGTCGTGGCCGTGTTCGTCCTGCGCCCGCCGAAGATCGCCACCCCGATCCGCGAGGGCGGTCGCCTGCTGCAGGCGATCGGCTGGGCGGCGCTGCTGCCGCAGATGCTCTCGACGCTCGGCATCGTCTTCACGCAGGCGGGGGTCGGTGACGCTGTCGGCACGATCATCAAGTCGGTCCTGCCCGACGGCTCGCTGCTCGCCGCCGTGGTCATCTACTGCCTGGGCATGGCCCTGTTCACCATCATCATGGGCAACGCCTTCGCCGCCTTCCCGATCATGACGGCCGCGATCGGCTGGCCCGTCCTGGTGCAGGGCTTCGACGGCAACCCCGCCGCGATCTTCGCGATCGGCATGCTCGCCGGCTTCTGCGGCACGCTCGTCACCCCGATGGCCGCGAACTTCAACCTCGTGCCGGCCGCGTTGCTCGAGATGCGGGACAAGTACGGCCCGATCAAGGCGCAGATCCCCACCGCCGCCATCCTGCTCGTCGTCAACATGGGAGTCATGTACCTTGTCGCATTCTGATGCCGCCCCGATCGACCTGACCCGGGCCGCGTGGGCCGACCGCTTCGCGGCCGTCGCCGCGGACAACACGACCCGCGAGTACCCGTACGCCGCGCACCACGCGACGTCCGGGCCGGACGACCGGGCTCTGCCCGTCGAGCTCCACCCCGCCTTCGCCACGTCGTACGACTGGCACTCGTCGGTGCACATGCACTGGCTCGCGGCGCGCCTGGTCGCGCACGGCCTGCCCACCGACCTGGAGGCCCGGCTCACCGCGATCCTGCAGGCGCACCTCACGACGGATCACCTCGCGACCGAGGCGGCCTACCTGCGCGAGACGCCGCACTACGAGCGCCCCTACGGCTGGGCCTGGCTCGCCCGGCTCGCCGCAGAGGTCTCGGCATCCGAGGCGCCCGCCGTCCGGGCACTGGCACCGGGGTTCGCACCCGTCGTCGACGTCCTCGAAGACCTGGTCGTCCGGTGGATCGACGGCGCCGCGCACCCGGTCCGGCACGGCGTGCACTCGAACTCCGCGTTCGGACTGCTGCTCGTGCTCGAGGCCGCCCGGTCGCTCGACCGTCCGGCCCTGGCGGCAGCGGTCGAGGGGGCTGCGAAGGACTGGTTCGGCGCGGACGCCGGGTGGCCGTTCGCCTGGGAGCGGAGCGGGCACGACTTCCTGTCCGCGGGCCTGGCCGAAGCCGACCTGATGCGGGCGGTGCTGCCCGCCCCGGAGTTCGCCACGTGGGCGCGCGGCTTCTTCGCCGCGGTGCAGCCGGGTGACGCGATCCTGCGGTCGACGGTGGTCCGGGACGAGAACGACCCGCAGCAGGTGCACCTGTTCGGGCTCGACCTGTCGCGGGCAGGCTCGGCCCGGCGCATCGCGGACGCACTCCGCGCTGGCGGCCCGGACGATTCCGGCACCGGCATCGCCGATCTGCTCGACGACGCGGCCGATCGGCTGCTCGCCTCGGGTCTCGCGGCGAGCGTGGGCGAGGAGTACTACTCCACCCACTGGCTGGCGAGCTTCGCCTGGGACGCCATGGAGGCCCGGGAGCGCGCCGCCCGCTGATCGTTCGTCGGGAGCGCTGATCGTCTGCGGACACGTCGAGGATCCGGAGGTAGCTTCGGGGCCATGAGCGATCCGAAGGACGACGAGAACCTCGACGACTTCCGCGAGGCGCAGGAGACCGACTACGAACCGGAGCCGACCGTGCTCGACCCCGACGACCTGCCGGTGGTCGACGACGCGGACGACGAACTGCTCCCCGACGACGACCGACCGGTGCCGCTCGACACCGACGACGACACGATCTGAGCGATCGCGCCGTCGTCGTACCGCGGCACCGGCGTCGGCGTCGGCGTCAGCTTCGGTGTCGGCGCCCGCTCAGTCGAGCGGGAGAGTCCGCGCGAAGGTGCGGGTGACCGGAGTCGCGGCGAGGAACGGTGCCATCGCCGGAGCGCCCTCGGGTGTCGCGCGCCAGGCCACGTAGGTGTCGTGGTCCTCGGGGGTCGTCCACGACTCGACGACGACCATGCGTGCCGGGTCCTCGTCGTCGACCAGGACCTCGAGCGACTCCAGGCCGTGGAACGACGCGGTCTGTTCGAGCGTCTCGCGGATCGCACCCTGGAGTGCGTCTTCGGGGGCGTCGCTCTGGAACTGGACCTCGAGCAGGACGGTCATCGACATGGGAAACCTTTCGTCAGCGGTGTCCAAGCCAACCCCTGACCCCCTGCGCTTGTTCCGGGTCGGTCAGCCGACGATGCGGAACCGGAGCGGATCGCCCGGACGGAGCTGCGCAGCGAGGTCGATCGACGACGGTGTCAGGACGGCGACGACCGGGTAGCCGCCAGTCACCGGGTGGTCGGCGAGGAACAGCACGGGGAAGCCCTCGGGCGGCACCTGCAGTGACCCGGTCTCGACGCCCTCGCTCGGCAGTTCGCGTGCCACGGAGCGGGCGAGCGGCGTCTCGGCCGTGGTGCGGACCCCCACGCGGTCGCTGTCCGCACTGACGGAGAAGTCCTGGCCGGTCAGGGTCGTGCGCCACTCCGGGGTGAACCAGTCGTCGCGCGGTCCGGGCACCACGTCGAGCACGACCGGCTCGTCGGGCCACCGCGGCTCGGGCTGCGGCACCGCGTCGACGATCGGCCACGACACCCGCGCGTCACCGACGGGCAGGACGTCACCGGCCGACAGTGGCGGCGGTCCGAGGCGCGCGAGGGAGTCCCACGAGCGGCTGCCGAGCACCGGGTCGACCGCGAAGCCCCCGAGGACCGCGACGTAGGTGCGGAGGCCCACGGTCGCGGTGCCGATCCGGAGCGTGTCGCCCGGGGCCAGCAGCAGCACCTCGTGCGAGGCGGCACCGCGGACCGATCCGTCCGCCCGCTCGACCTCGACGGGGCAGGCCGCGCCGGCGGTGGCCGCGACCACGTACGCGTCGGCGCGGAGCGTGACGGAGCCGAGCAGGGCCTCCAGGACGGCCGCGTCGGGACGGTTGCCGACCAGTCTGTTGGCGAGTGCCGCGGAGCCACGGTCGGCGGCTCCGGCCGCGCCGAGGCCCATGTCGCTGAAGCCCGGGCGCCCGAGGTCCTGCGTGGTCGCACCGTAGCCGACCTGCACGACGGTCAGCGCGGTCATGCCGCACCCGCCACGACGAAACGGACGAGCGTGCCGGCGGGCGCGAGTGCCGGAGGCGTGCGCTCGAGGGACCACATCGGCACGTCGGTGCGGCCGATGAGCTGCCAGCCGCCGGGCGATGTCCGCGGGTAGACGGCGCTGAACTCGCCTGCCAACGCGATGGCTCCGCTGGGGACGGCCGTGCGGGCGGTGCTGCGACGGGGCAGGTCGAGCGGCCGATCGCTGCCGGTGAGGTAGCTGAAGCCGGGTGCGAAGCCGCAGAACGCGCTCGTCCAGAGCTGCCCGGTGTGCCACGCCACGAGCTCGTCCCGCGGCATGCCGGTCAGTTCGGTGACGGTGTCGAGGTCCTCACCGTCGTAGGTGACTGGGATGACGAGTGGCTCGGAGTCGTGCGCTTCGAGCGAGGCATTGACCGGGACGACCTGCTTGAGTTCCGCGCGGAGCCGCCCGGGGTCCGTCGTCGTCCGGTCGAACCGGAGCAGCAGCGTCCGGGCGCCGGAGACGACCTCGGTCAGCCCCGGCAGGGTGGCCTGTGCGAGCCCGGCGCGGAAGGCGACGATGTCGGCGAGGGACCCGAACGTGGCGAGCAGTGCGGTGCCGCCAGCGGAGCGGAACTCCGGACCAGTCACGGTACGAACGGCGCGATCGTCACGCCGTGCTCGGTCAGCAGCGCTCGGATGGCCCGGGCCATCGCGACCGCGTCGGGGGAGTCACCGTGCACGCAGACGGAGTCGGCACGCACGGCGATCTCGGACCCGTCGACGGCGGTCGCGACACCGTCGGTGACCATGCGGAGCACCCGGGCCGCGACCTCGTCCGGGTCGTGCAGCACCGACCCCGGCTGCTTCCGCGACACCAGCGAGCCGTCGGGTTCGTAGGCGCGATCGGCGAAGGACTCGCGCACCGCGCGGAGCCCATGCCGCTCGGCTGCCAGCAGCAGTTCCGACCCGGGCAGCGCCAGCACGGCGAGGGACGGGTCGACCTCGGTCACGGCGCGGACGACGGCCTCGGCCTGCACCGGGTCGGCGCAGGCCGTGTTGTACAGGGCGCCGTGCGGCTTGACGTAGGTGACGGCCGTGCCGGCGACGTGCGCGGTGGCGGCCATCGCGCCGAGCTGGTGGACGACGTCGGCGTACAGCTCGTCGGGGGTGACGTGCACGGGTCGGCGGCCGAAGCCGATCAGGTCGCGGTAGGCCACGTGCGCGCCGATCGCCACACCACGCTCGGCGGCGGCGCGGGCGGTGGCGAGCATGATCGTCGGGTCGCCGGCGTGGAACCCGCAGGCGACGTTGGCGCTCGAGACGACGTCGAGCATCGCGGCGTCATCGCCCATGGCCCAGGCGCCGAAGCCCTCGCCCAGGTCGCTGTTCAGGTCGATCGTCGTCACGGGTGCTCCCTGTCCTCGCGGGTTGTTGAACAATCTAGCGAGTGCGCCGGTCCGTGTCACCTGTGCCGGACGGCTCGTTCCGAGGGGCGGCACGTACTGTCCGAGTCCTCAGCAACACCGGGGGCAGCGCCTCCGGATCGACCACTCCACTGGAGCAGATCATGACCGACAGCGACAACACCCACGGCACCCCGGCGAACGACCCGGAGGGCACCGAGAAGCCGGGCGGCCTCGGCGACGACAACACCATCCCCAACAACCCCGACGGCCTCGCCGCCGGTCACGCGGGTGACGACTCGCACTTCAACCCGGAAGAGGACGGCGAGCAGTAGGCGCTCCGTCCGGCCTGCGGGTCGATGCAGAACGACACCGTCGTTGTCCTCGACAGCGGCGGTGTCGTTCTGCGTCTGCACCCCTCCGTCGGCACCCGACGAAACAAGCGCGACAAAACCTTCCGGCAGGTGGTTTCCGGTGCTACAGTCCCGATCACCTAGCAGCACTAGGGATTCAGTGGGCGCCGAAGCCCCCTGTGACTCAAGGAGGAGTCATGTCGACACCGACGTCGAAGGAAGAACCCACGCGGGGCATCGCCGGGACCGCGTCCCCAGCGGTCACCGCAGCCGCCGGAGCCACCGCCACGGACGCCGCTGCGTCCCGGGCGTTCTCGGTCGAGGGCATCACGCAGTCCGTCAGCACCGTCCGGGTGGGTCGGGGGTACCTCTGGGGCCTCAGCTTCGCCCAGTTCGGCCTGTTCGTCGCCCTGCTCACCCCCGTCTTCGTGAGCATGTCGATCAAGGCGACGGAGCTGAACCCGACGAGCCCCGAGACCGTCGTCGGCTCGGTCCTGCCGTTCGGCGCGCTCGGCGCCCTGTTCGCCAACCCCCTGTTCGGCGCGCTCTCCGACCGCACCCGCACGCGGTGGGGCCGTCGACGCCCCTGGATGGTCGGCGGTGTCGTCGTCTTCGTCGGTTCCCTCGCCTGGCTCGCGTTCTCGCCCGACGTGCTCCAGCTCACCCTGGCCTGGGTGCTGGCGCAGGTCTCCGCCAACGCCGTCCTGTCCACGCTGACGGCGAGCTTCGCCGACAACGTGCCGGAGTTCCAGCGCGGCAAGGCGTCGAGCGTCATCGCCCTGGCGCAGAACATCGCGATCCTGGCCGGGCTCTACCTGGCCGTGTACCTGGTCGGCAACCTGCCGGTCCTGTTCATCGCACCGGGCGTCCTGGCGATCGTCGCGGTCCTCATCTACTCGTTCGTCGCCCGCGACGACCTGCCGACGACGCCGGTCAAGCCCTTCAGCTGGGTCAACCTGATCAACTCGTTCTGGACGAACCCGATCAAGCACCGAGACTTCGGGCTCGCCTGGTGGGGCCGTTTCCTCATCACCTTCGGCACGTTCATGTTCACGACGTACCGACTCCTCTACATGCAGGACCGCATCGGGCTCCCGCAGGGCGAAGCGGTCGGGGTCGTCGCGTTCGGCGTGCTCCTGTACACGATCGCCCTGCTCGTCAGTGCGGCCGTCTCCGGCTGGGTGTCCGACCGGATCCAGCGTCGCAAGGTCTTCGTCTGGGGTTCGACGGCCATGACCGCCGTCGGCCTGGTGATCCTGGCCCACGTCGACAGTGTCGGCGGGTTCTACTTCGCCGAGATCGTCCTCGGTTTCGCCTTCGGCATCTACGCCGCCATCGACACCGCCCTGGTCGTCGACGTGCTGCCCGACCCGGAGCGCCCCGGCAAGGACCTCGGCGTCATCAACATCGCGAACGCCCTGCCGCAGTCACTCGCCCCCGCCGTCGGTCTGTTCCTGCTCGGCATCGGTGGCGGCCAGAACTACACGCTCATGCTCTGGGGTGCCGGCGTCGCCGTCATCCTCGGCGCCCTGGTGATCCTGCCCATCAAGTCGGTCCGCTGACCGACGCGACCGCCTGGAGGCGCGACCCGCGTCCGCGACGCACGCCGCGCCTCCAGGCGGTCACCTGCACCGCACGTGGCCGCTTCAGCGGGCGCCGTGCCGGGCAGGGATGGCTCGGCTCAGAGCTGCGGTGTGCGCCTGCCGAACAGCGCGTCGAGGAACCGCGAGAACCGCGACTCCGGCTCGTGGGGCGTCTCGATCGAGCGGGTCGGCGAACGGAACGCCAGGTCGTGCAGCATGTTCCGCTTCGACCCGTCCCAGTTGGCGAACAGGTAGGTCCCGCCGATGAAGGACATGCTCCGGACCGGCGTGCGCTTCCACGAGTCGGCAGCCACGTAGTAGCCCGCGTGGCCGGCGCGGATGTGCTGGATCACGGTGTCCACGTCGATGACACCGGTCGGTGTCACGACGGCGGTGATGCCCGTGCGGTCGCGGGCGACGTACTCGATGAGGTGTTCGGTCACGATGGAACTCTTCGTCACGGTGGTGAGACGCCACGGCAGGGAGCGTGGCGAAGGGGATTCGGAACCGCCGTTGCTTCCGTTTCCAGAGTACGTCCGCCGCGGGCGTGCCGTCCCCGGATGTCCGCCGTTCGCAGATGGATGAGCGTTCAGCGGATGGGGGTCCGGTCGGCCCAGTCCATGATGCGTTCGATCGTGTCGTCGAAGTCCCGCGTGCCGGGGCGGTTGAGGAACGCGTGACGGCTGCCCGGCAGGACGTGTCGTTCGACCTCGATGCCCGCGGCCTCGAGCTCGTCCGCGGAGCGCTCGCTCGAGGCGCGCATCACGTCCCGCTCGGCGTCGATCAGCAGGGTGCGGGGGAACCCGCCGAGGTCGTCGGACGCCGGGTAGACCGCAGTGGGGCGGCCGCCCGCGTAGGCCCGGTTGCTCAGGTCGAGCAGCAGCGGCGCGTGCGTGAGCCGCCGGTGCCCTCGGACGAGTCGCTGCAGCGCCCGGTCACGGGGGAGCCGGGCGTGGAAGAACCCGTAGGTCAGCACGAGGCCGACCAGCGGCGGGGCGGTCGCGACCGCGGATGCCGCCAAGCACGCACCGGCGCTCGCCCCGCCGAGCAGCAGCCCGGACGGTGCCTCGTGGTGCAGGTGGTGGAGGACGGCGACGATCTCGTCCCGCGCGTGGGGTGCCCGTCGTCGCCCACGTGGTCCACCCCGGCCGAGCCACGGCAGTCCGGGCAGCGGTCCGAGGCGGTAGTCGACGGTCACGACCGGCAGCCCGCGCTCGGCGAGCTCCCGTGCGACGGCGTCGGACTCCGGCAGGTCGAGGTCGCCCCGGAAGAACCCGCCGCCGTGCACCCAGACCAGGGTCGGGGGTCCCACGCTGGCGCTCTGGTTCAACGGTCGGTACCGCCGGACGGGGACCGGTCCGTGTGGGCCGTCGATCCGTTCATCGGCGACCTCGATCGTGTCCTGCTGCTTCCCCCGCATGGGAGCAGTGTCGCAGGACGCGGGCGGGAGCCGGGCTCGCGGCGCTTGAACAGGCGTACTTTCGGAGCGTCGCGAGGGACACGGCCCGGTAACGATGCGGGCGACCGCCCGGCCGGGCAGGCAGCGTGGAGGCATGCGCCTGACGAGAGCCGCCCTGATCCTGACCACTGCGACCCTGGCCGCGCTGCTGACGGGGTGTTCCAGCGCGGACGGAGCGGACGGCGGTGCGGCGACTCCGACCGTGACCGAGACCGTCACTGCCTCGCCCTCCGCCCCCGCGAGCTTGCCGACGCCGACGCCGACGCCGACACCGACACCGACGCCCACCCCCACCCCGACGTGTGGCCCGTCGAGCGGTGCCGCGGCTGCGGCCGAGGGCATCGCGGCCCTGCCGCTGCCCGCCGGCCTCGAGGATGCGAAGTGGGACGCCGCGAACGCCGACTACTCCGGCTACGACGCCTGCGCGCCGCTGTCCTGGTCCGTGGTCGCGCCCGAGTTCGGCACGGCAGGATCCCCGTACGCGATCCTGCTGTTCCACGAAGGCCGGTACCTCGGCACGGCCACTGCCCAGCAGTACGCCTTCGAGCCGACCGTCGAACGACAGAGCGACTCGGCCGTCACGGTGACCTACCGGTTCGCCAAGGCCGGCGAGCCGAACGCAGCGCCCTCCGGCCGCACCACGGCCACCTTCACCTGGAACGACGAGACCGGCCGCGTCGAGATGACGGGGGACACCCCGCCCGCTCAGTGACGGTCGGCTGACGCCGAGGCCACGCCGAGCTCCCGCTGCAGTGTGCGGAGGACACGTACGAGGGTGTCGAGCTTGTCCGGTCCGGCCTCGAACCCACGTCCGAGGGCAGACCGCGGCTGCACGACCACGTCGTCACCGTCGGCCGTGGTGATCCAGACGCCGAAGTCGGCACGCTGGCCGCGGGATTCCCTCGTCGCGACGGAGAACCGTCGGATGCGCGCCCACGGCAGGTCGAACACCGGCGCGTCCCGTGACGGTGCCCACGCGTGCAGGCCGAACTCGTCGACGGTCCAGACCTCGGGGCGGGGCTTCGGGAAGTCGTCGGAGGTGCGCAGGCCGGACGTCAGCACGGGCAGGCGGAACCGGGGTGCCCGCCCCGCTCCGATGCGCGCGAGCGTCCGGCGGTCGCCTCGCCCGGCGGACAGCGTCGACACGGCCAGCAGCACCCCGAACCCCGCGACCACGATCGGCCACAGCACGAACGACCCCTGCGTCCGGGCACTGTCGATGCCCCGCAGGAAGTCCGGGAACGCGAACTCGGCGACGAGCGCGGCGACCCCCACTGCCGTGGTGACGACCGCCGCGAGCAGCACCGGCCCCCGCTTCGGCATCTCCCCGTCGCGCAGCCGCTGCACCCACGGCTCGTCCGCCGGGGTCATCGCTCGGTCCGTGTCCGACCAGGACGCCCGGCGTCCGGCTGGGACCCGAGTTCCCGGCGCAGCGACCGGAGCACCTGCATCACGATGTGGATCTTCGTCGCGCTGGCACCGAAGGGCCGTCCGATCGCTGGCCGCGGCTGCACGGTGAAGCGCCCGACGTCCTCGGTGATGATCCAGATGCCGGTGTCCACCCGCTGCCCGCGGACCTCTGCCGAGGCGAGTTCGAGCGAGTGGACTGCACTCCACGCCAGGTCGAACACCGGAGTCTCCCGCTCCGGCGACCACGCGTGCAGCCCAGCGGCGTCGACCGTCCACATCTCGGGTCTCGGCTCGGGGAAGTCGTCGAGGGTGTACTCGCCCCTCCGCACGACCGGCAGGTGGAAGCGCGGCGTCGTACCGTGCCGACGGATGCTCGCGAGGATCCGTCGGTCACTCCGGCCGCGCATCCGCGAGAGGACGGCTGCGACGGGGCCGAGCACGAGCAGGATCACGGAGAACAGCGGCACGGCGAACGGACGGCGTGCATCCGAGTGCAGAAAGGCGTCGAGGTGCGTGATCGAGAACACGACCCCGGTGCCACCGGCCACGGTCACGATCGCCAAGCCGATCAAGAACGGCCACCGCTTCGGCATCTCCCCGTCGCGCAGCCGCTGCACCCACCGTTCCCCCGCGTACTCCACCGTGCCATCCTGCCCGTCACGGCCACGGATCGTCCGCGAGCGCGACATGCTGTTCCCATGCAGTCCGTCCGTGCCGCCGCACCCGGTGTCGCCCTCGCCGTGGCGATCGGCATCGTCGCCACCCTCGTCGGCCGGGTCGTCCCGGTGGTCGGCGGTCCCGTCCCCGCCGTCCTGATCGGTGCCGTCGTGGGGTGGCTCGTCCGGCGTCGCACCGGTGGCACACTCGCCGCGCTGGCTCCCGGCGTGAAGTTCTCGTCCAGCCGGGTCCTGCAGTTCGCCGTGGTCCTGCTCGGCGCGCAGCTGTCCATCGGCGAGGTCCTGCGCATCGGCGGTGAGACCCTGCCGGTGATGCTCGCGACGCTCGTCGTCTGCCTTGTGGCCGCGTGGGGGATCGGCCGACTGCTCCGGGTCTCGGGCGCACTCCGCACCCTGATCGGCGTCGGGACCGGCATCTGCGGTGCGTCCGCGATCGCGGCCGTCACGCCCGTCATCGGCGCGGTCAGTGCGGACGTCGCCTACGCGATGTCGACGATCTTCCTCTGCAACATCGCGGCCGTCTTCGCCTTCCCGCTGCTCGGGCACGCCCTGGGCCTCAGCCAGCACGCCTTCGGCGTCTTCGCGGGTACCGCCGTGAACGACACGTCGTCCGTCGTCGCCACGGCGACGGTCTACGGCCGCCAGGCGACCGACACTGCGGTCGTCGTGAAGCTGGTGCGCACCCTCATGATCATCCCGATCGTCATCGGGCTGGCCGGACTGGAGGCCCGCCGCGCCTCCCGCGAGCAGCTCACCCCCGCCTCGGGGCCGGGTCGCGGGTTCCGTGTGTTCCGGTTGGTGCCGTGGTTCCTGATCGGGTTCCTCGTGGTGGTGCTGCTCCGGACGGTCGGGGTCCTGCCCGCGTCCGTGGCGCCGGGGTTCGCGACGGCCGCCTCGTTCCTCATCACGGTGGCGCTCGCCGCGATCGGCTGCTCGACGGACTTCGCCGCCCTCCGCCGTGCCGGGTTCCGGCCGATGCTGCTCGGCATCGCGCTCTGGGTCCTGGTGGCGGGGACGAGCCTGGGCATGCAGGCGGCCTTCGGGCTGCTGTAGGGGTTGCCGGGACGGCACCTATCGTTTATCGTTACATCGAAATTCGATGGTATCGATGATCGACAGGGGAAGCAGCCATGACCACGCCCGTCTACGAACCGCCCCGCGGGCGGAACTCCTACCTGGCCTACGTCGTCTCGTGTGCGATCGGCATCGCGATCGTCGTGTGGCGGTACGTCGACCTGCTCGTCCACTCGATCGCCTCGGGCACGGTGGCGGTGCCGGTCCGGATCCGCGAGACCAGTGCCGTCCCGCAGCCTCCGGGCGGTGCGACGGTGACGTCCGACCAGCTCGTGCTCCGGGCGCCGATCGCCGACGTGCCGGGTGGTGCGATCGGGTACATCCGCGTCGGCGACGCGCTGGAGGTCCTGCTCGTCAGCGCCCTCATCGCCCTGGTCGCGGCGGTGGCCTGGAAGATCTCACGCGGCGGGCTCTTCGACCGCTCGACCACCCGGATCCTCGACTGGCTCGCCGGCGCGGTGCTGGCCGCCGGGTTCCTGCCGTCGTTCGTCCGCCGGATGGGGTGGAACTGGGTCGTGTCCGGGCTCGGATGGGACGGGTACCTGCCCACGCCGGTGGTCGACCACCAGTTCCTGCCCGTGTACCTCGGCCTGCTCGTCGTCGTCTGCTTCCGGTTCGCGCTCACCGCCTCGCAGCGGATGGTGCGGGACCAGGCCGGGCTGGTCTGATGCCCCCGGAACAGGAGGACGGCCACGCGGTCGTCTGTCACCTCGACGACCTGCTGGCAGAGCGGGGGATGACCCTGACCGAGCTCGCCGACCGCGTCGGCGTGACCGTCGTCAACCTCTCGGTGCTCAAGAACAACCGGGCCCGCGCGATCCGGTTCTCCACCCTCACCCGACTGTGCGAGGTGCTCGGCTGCCAGCCGGGCGACGTCTTCTCGGTCCGCACCGACTGACGATCCCCGCCCGGGCCTCACGTGATCCGGGAGTCGATCACCGCCCGGTCGCCGCGGTACCGAGAGAACCCGTACTCGACGGGTGTCCCGTCGGCCAGGCACATCAGCCGTTCGATGTGGAAGATCGCCTGGCCGGGATCGATGTCGAGCAGGTCGGCCGTCCACTGGTCGGCGTTCACGGTGCTCAGGAGCAACCGTCGTGCCTCCGGCCGCGCGCCGGCCTTCCTGACGAGCACGTCCGGCACGTACTCGGTCAGCGGCTCGGCGACCAGGTCGGGGAAGCGCTCGTGCGGGACCCAGCTCGTCCGGACCCGGCTCGGTTCGCCGTCGAACGAGATGAGGCTCTCGACGAAGAAGGCGCTGCTGCCGGTCATCTGCAGGTTGCGCCGGACGGTCTCCGGCGCGGTCACCTGCTGCACGCACAGGTGCACGATGCTGAGCCGGGGCGACTCGAACACGCTGCCGCCGGCCGTCTCGCCGTAGATCGTGACCTCGTCGGACGTGCGGGCCAGGCTCACCGAGGCGACGGGCCGCACACCGAACGTGCCCGATCGCGGCGCACGGGTGAGCAGCCGTTGTTCCTTGAGTAACGCGAGGGCAGCCCGCAGGACGTTCCGCGTCGTGCCGTACAGGTCGAGCAGTTCCCACTCGTAGGGCAGCGGACCGGTGAACCGCCCCGCGACGATGTCGGCACGGATCAGGTCGGACACCTGGCGGGCCGCGTCGGAGCGTCGGTTGAACCCGATCCAGTGACCCGGTGCCGACGGTGTCGTCCCGACCCCCATGTCGGTCCAGGCAGCGGACGGGGCGAACCCCTCCGGCACGGTCCCGGTCACGAGGCCACCCCCACCGTCGACAGGTCGCCGGTCCAACCGGCCCACCGCAGGAACTCCCGGGCCAGCCGCACCGGGTAGTCGGGCGCCTGGATGTCGAGCGAGACGAACACGCGTCGGTAGAACGTCGGCCCGCCGAGCAGGTCCACGGCGATGCCGAGGTCGACGTCCGGTCGCAGGTCGCCCGCGTCCATTGCCCGCTGCAGCATGGCGTTCACCCGCAGCCGCCGGTCCAGGTGCCACTCGGCGACGGCCTCGGCGACCCGCGGCTCGTGCGACGCGGTCTCCACGATGAGCGGGAGCGCCCGACCGACCGGCGTCGCGACGAGGGCGTGCACCCATCCCCGGGTGAGTCCGAGGACACCCTCGGCGATCGGGGCGTCCTGCACCGTCGGGATGTGCTCCTCCATCAGCCGGATCACGGTCTCGGTGAGCAGGACCTCCTTGCTCGACCACCGCCGGTAGATCGTCGCCGCACCCACGCCGGCCGCGTCGGCGACGGCCCGGATCGTGAACGCGCGGGGGTCGCCCTCGGCCAGGATCTCGACGCACGCGGTGTACACGGACTCGCCGACGGCAGCGCTCCGCGGCCGGCCCCGGACCGGCGCTTCGATGCGCGTCGTGGTGCTCATGCCGCGTCCCAGTGCTCGAGGACCTGGTCCATGGGCCAGACCTCGCCGATCTTGGCGGCGATGTCGAACAGGTTGGCTTCGTGCACGCTCGGCAGCCGGTCGCCGACGGCTTCGCGCACGACGATCGGGACGAACCCGTGCTGCATGGCGTCCGTGGCCGTCGCGCGGATGCACCCGCTCGTCGACAGCCCCGCGATGAAGAGCGTGTCGACGCCGCGGGCGACGAGGTCGGCGGCCAGCGACGTGCCGAAGAACGCGCTCGGGTACTGCTTGGGGACCACGGTGTCGCCGTCGAGCGGTTCGAGCCCGTCGACGAACGCTCCGGTCGACGCGCCGGGCAGGTACGCGGCGAGTGCCGGCACCTTGCGGAAGAACACGCCGGCGTTGGACCCGTCGGCGGAGAGCGCCATCGTCGTGATCGCCACGTGCACCCCGGCGGCGCGGGCAGCGGCGGTGAGCTCCCGCATCCGCTCGACGGGTTCCTCGACGCCCGCGTAGAGCCCGCAGTCGGGGTCGACGTAGGCGCGGACCGGATCGACCACGACGAGCGCAGCGCGTCGTCCTGGGCGGAGTGTGCCGGTGAAGCCGGCTGCCGCGTAGTCCTGGTGGTCGTCGGTCATGGCGTCCTGCTTCCGTCGTGGGTGGTCGTTGCCAGGGTGGGGACGGTCACGTGGACGCCCCCGGCTCGGGGATCGGCCCCGACCTGTCGGGCCGGAGTGGCGCCTCCCGGTCGGGAGGCCCGAACGGACCGAACGCGACGATGAGCGCCCCCAGGGCCGCGCAGCCGGCGAACGTCAGCGCCGCGGCGCGGACGCCGTCGACGAACACCTGGACGTCGCCGGACGGCAGGCTGAGCAGGCTGCCGTCGTAGGCCGCAGCCGCCTGGGCCGCGGACAGGCCGCCCGTCGCGATCGCGAGGCCGAGCGCCGTCGAGAACAGGAAACCAGCGTTCTGCAGGGCCGAACGGATGGCGTTCGCGATGCCGCGGCGGTGCTCCGGGACGCGGGTCATCAGTGCCGACGTGCTCGGCGTCATGAACACGCCGGTGCCGACCCCGACGGCGCCGAGGCCGGTGGCGGTGACGGCGTAGGCGTCGCCGTCGGCGAGGGACACCGCGAGCACCGCGGCGCCGAGCGCGATGAGGAGCATGCCGATGGTCGACAGCGTCCGCGCGGCGACCCGGCGGGCGAGGAACCCGGCGCTCACCGCCGCGACCGTCGTGCCGATCGGCGTGGGCAGTACCCAGAGGGCGGCGTCGACGGCGTCCTTGCCGTCGACCGCCTGGAACGACAGGGAAGCCAGCAGGACCAGTGCGTAGCTGGACAGGGCGCACAGCCCGGCGGCGGAGAACAGGGTGATGGTGGTGCGGTCGCGGAAGATCGCCGGGTCGACCAGGGGGTGCGCGACCCGGCGTTGGGTCCACACGAAGACACCGCCGAGCACGACCGCGCCGCCGGTCATCGCGACGACGGGGACGGCCGACCAACCGACCGAGCCGCCGGTCGAGACCGCACCGACGAGCAGTCCGACGGCGGCGACGGACAGGACCGACCCCGGCACGTCGAGGCGCTCGCCGGAACGGGGACGCGTGCTGTGCGGGATCAACCGGAGCGACCAGATGAGTCCGGCCAGTGAGATCGGCACGCCGGCGAGGAAGATCCAGCGCCAGCCGAACGACTCGGCGACCAGGCCACCCACGACCGGACCGATGACCTGCCCCACCGCGGCGACGGTGGCGTTCAGACCGAGGCCGAGCGACAGGATCGACTCCGGGAAGACATCGGTGAGCAGCGCGGTCGTGTTGGTGACGATCGCCGCCGCGCCCACGCCCTGCACGAGTCGGGCGCCGAGCAGCACCGCCGCGTCGGGAGCGAAGCCGCACGCGAGTGAGGCGAGCAGGAAGACGAGGATCCCGGCGATGTAGAGGCGGCGACGACCGACCAGGTCGGCGATGCGCCCGAAGACCAGGATGAGGGTGGTCGTGGTGAGCATGTAGCTGAGGAGCACCCAGCTGGACTGCACGGCGCTGGCATCGAGGTCACGGCTGACGTCGGGGAGCGCGATGAGGAGTGCGCTTGAGGAGATGAAGACGAGGACGACGCTGAGGCTCGACGCGCAGAGCACCTGCCAGGCGCGTCGCCGGGCGGCGCCCTCGTCGACGGGGCGGCTACCGATCGCTCGGCCCTCGCACGGCGGACGACGACGGCACCGTGCGGTGGTGCGTCGTGATCCGCTGGAAGGCGGCCGCTGCGGACAGCACCAGGCGGTCGTCCCACGGCCGCGCGACGAGCTGCACGCCGACGGGCAGACCGTCCGGTGCGGTGCCCGCCGGCATCATCAGCGCGGGGAACCCCACGTAGTCGAACAGCCGGGTGTTCCGGGGGATGACGTCGTGCAGGTTGAAGCGCTCGCCGTCGACCGACATCGTCAGGTCGTCGAGTCGCGGGGCGGTGGCGCCGATCCCGGGGGTGAGCACCACGTCGACGCCGGCCTCGTCCATCCGGGTGACCATCGCGGCCTGCACGAGCGGGCGACGGCGGAGTGCCCGGAGGTAGTCGGCAGCGGTCGGCAGGAACGACACGTCGAACCGGGCGCGGGTCCCGGCGTCGAACAGGTCGGCCGTGCCGGCGTTGGCCTCCTGGTTCGCGGCGAGCTCACCGTAGAACACCGTCCAGCACTCCGAGTCGATCGACTCCAGGTCGTCGAACTCGATCGGCACGAGGGTCGCACCGAGCTCGCGGAACCGCTCGACCGCCGCGGCGTGTGCATCGAGCACCGCACGGTCGACGCGTTCGGTGAACCAGCCGAGCGGGACCCCGATCCGGAGCCCCTCGACCCGTTCCGGCGCGGCCTCGATGAGCGGGACGGTGGGGAACGTCGTCGGGTCCTGGCCGTCGGAGCCGGCGATGACCCGCAGGACGAGCGCGAGGTCCTCCGCGGAGCGTGCCATCGGTCCGACGTGGTCGAGGGTCCACGACAGGCTCGCGACCCCGGTGCGCGGCACGAGCCCGTACGTCGGCTTGATCCCGGTGGTCCCGCAGAGGGCGGACGGCACGCGGATCGACCCGCCGGTGTCGGACCCGAGCGCGAGCGGGACGATCCGGGCGGCGAGTGCCGAACCCGACCCGGTCGAGGAGCCACCGGTCCAGCGCTCGGGGTCCCAGGGATTCCGCACGGCGCCGTACCGGGCGTTGTGCGGCCCGCCGCAGGCGAACTCGGTGGTGGCCGCCGTGAACACCGGGATCGCGCCGGCGGAGCGGAGCCGGGCCACGACGGTGGCGTCGGCTGGGGCCACACGGTCACCGGTCTGGAGCGAGCCGCTCGTGACGATCGTCCCCGCGACGTCGATGATGTCCTTCACGGCGAACGGGATCCCCTCGAGCGGCCGGGCGTCGTCGTGCGCCCAGCGGCGGGTGGACTTGGCGGCGGCTTCCTCGGCCCCGTGCACCAGGCGCAGGACGGCGTCCGACCAGACGTCGTCGCTCGTCCAGTGCGGGGCGAGTGCGGCGAGGACCTCGGAAGGGGTCGTGGTGCCGGACCGGTACGCGGCGAGGAGTTCGACGACCGAGGCGGCGGCGGGGTCGGCGGCTGCACGGGACGCCGCCAGGTCGTCGTCCGGACCGGCAGCGGTCGGCGCCGGGGCCCCGTCGACCGCTGCGTCGAGGAGCCGGCCGAACAGCTGCGCGCTGTGGGCCGGTTCCGCGGGCAGCGCCGACGGGGCGGCGGGCAACGGGTTCGCGCGGCTCGCGGCCAGCGCGCGGTCGAGCTGCGGTGCGATGGTGCCGCGGACCAGGGCGGCGACGTCCGTCACGCGGGGACCGCCGCCGCTGCGTGGGCGTCGGCGAGGTACCGGAACACCCCGGGCTGCCGGTCACGTCCGAGCGGGAAGTCCCGGCGCGCTGCCGCGACCTCGCCGACGTCGATGGTGGCCCGGATGATCGGCCCCGCCTGGTGGGCGGGGGCCGAGACGACCAGGTCACCCCGTGGTGAGACGACCGAGGACCGACCGAAGTAGCTGACGGTCTTGCCGTCGACGGTCTCTTCGCCGCCGCGGTTCGGGGCGAGGACCCACGTCTGGGTCTCGAGCGCGCGGACCTGCAGTTCCTGGGTGAACAGGGTCTCGCGGAAGCCCATCGACGACACGAGCACGAGCATCACCTCGGCGCCGGCGGCCCGTGACGCGAGCCAGTACTCCGGGAAGCTCCGGTCGTAGCAGATGAGCATGCCGAAGCGGGTGCCGAGGGCGTCGAACACGACCGGTCCGGAACCGGCTTCGAAGTAGTGCTTCTCGTCGACGTCGGAGATCGCGTTCGTCGGGATCGAGGTCTTGCGGTACGACGCCACTCGGTCGCCGTGCACGTCGGTGCCCTGCACGAGCGTCCCGTCGGCGTCGATGAGCACCGCGCTGTTGTACTGCGCATCGCCCGCGTCCTCGTAGAGACCGAAGGCGACGGCGGTGCCCAGACGCTTCGCCGCACTCGCGAAGCGGGCGGTCGCCGGACCGGGGACGGGCTGTGCCCAGGACTTCCGGCTGTCGTTGACCACACCGCAGAAGTAGGGCGTGGTGCAGAGCTCGGGGAAGACGACGAGGTCGGCGCCGACGGCGGCTTCCTCGAACAGGGCGATGAGCTCGTCGAGGGCGACGTCGTGGTCGGCGGGGACCTCGCCGGCCTGGACGACCGCGACCTCGATGACCGGGCGGCTCGCTGCGGCGCTCATGCCGTGACCGCGCTCGGAGCAGCCGACGCCACGCCCTCGCGGGTGCGCATCAGCGGCTGGATGCGGGTGCCGAAGTCGTCCATCCCCTGCAGGAAGTCGTCGAACACCAGCATGATGCCCTTCGTGCCCTCGACCCCGGCGGCCTCGTCGAGCATCGCCGCGACGTGCTCGTAGGAGCCGACGAGCGTGCCCATGTTCATGTTCACGGCGCCCTCGGGCAGCGAGATCCGCTTCGCCGTGTTGCCCTCCTCGCCCTCGGCGTCGGTGAGCGCCTGGCCGGTCATCCAGGCGATGGCCTCGACGTCGACCCCGTCGCTGTACCGCTCCCACTTCGCCTGGGCGGCCTCGTCGGTCTCGTCGGCGATGACCATGAAGAGCACGTAGGAGCCGACGTCGCGGCCGGTCTTCTCGCGGGCCTCGAGCAGGGCCTGGTTCTGCTCGGCGTAGGCGGTCG
This sequence comes from Curtobacterium sp. MCLR17_034, assembly GCF_003234485.1. Taxonomy (NCBI): domain Bacteria; kingdom Bacillati; phylum Actinomycetota; class Actinomycetes; order Micrococcales; family Microbacteriaceae; genus Curtobacterium; species Curtobacterium sp. MCLR17_034. The sequence goes on along the minus strand of NZ_QKTH01000005.1, from coordinate 105,381 downwards.
GGGTGTTCACGCCGACGCCCATCGAGAAGTTGTAGTCCGAGTACTCCGCGGCGAACGCCATGCCCTGCGACGACTGGCCGGCCGAGACGATCGGGATGTGCGACGTCGGCCGCGGGAGCATCCGGCAGTCGTCCATCTGGAAGTACTCGCCGTGGAAGTCGCTCCGGCCGGTCTCCCACAGCTCCTTCATCACCTGCATGTACTCGGTCTGGTAGGCGTAGCGGCGCTTGAAGTGCACCTCGTCGCCCGGCCAGAGGCCCATCTGGTCGTACTCCGCTTTCTGCCACCCGGCGACCAGGTTGAGCCCGAAGCGGCCGTGCGAGATCGAGTCGACCGTCGCCGCCATGCGTGCCGCGATCGCCGGCGGGATGGTCAGGACGGCGGTCGTCGCGAACAGGCGGATCCGCTCGGTGCGGGCAGCGAGACCGGCCATCAGGGTGAAGGACTCGAGGTTCTCGTCCCAGAAGCCGCTCGGGCCGCCGAAGCCGCGCAGCTTGATCATCGAGAGGGCGAAGTCGAAGCCGTACGACTCGGCCTTCTGCACGATCTCGAGGTTCAGGTCGAACGACGGCTTGTACTGGGGCGACGTGGTGGAGATGAGCCAGCCGTTGCTGCCGATCGGGATGAAGACGCCGATGTCCATGGGGGACTCGCTTTCTGTGGTGGGTGTCGAGGGAGGGACGAACGGGGGGAGCGGGGTCAGGAACGCTTCGCGGCGGCCTTGGCGGCGGTCGCGACGGAGTGCCGCCGGATGGTCTGCGACACGGCGACGGCGACGATGAGGGCGCCGCCGTAGAACAGCTGCTGCACGAAGTTGTCGGCGCCGAGCATCTGCAGGCCGACGACTCCGGAGAACAGGAAGTACACGGCGATGAAGGTGCCGATCGCGTTGAAGCGCCCCGGGACGATCGCGGTCGCGCCGAGGTAGCAGGCGGCGAACGCGGGGAGCAGGAACGACTGTCCGCTCGACGGGTCGGCGCCACCGAGGGTGCCGGCGTACACGACCCCGGCGACCGCGGCGGTGAGCCCCGCGCCGACGAACGCGCCGACCCGCAGCCGTCGCACGTTCAGCCCGGAGAGTTCGGCGACGGTGCGGCCGGTGCCGACGAACAGCAGTCGCCGGCCGACCGGGGTGGCGCTCAGCACCACCAGGACGACGACGGTGGCGATCAGCCCGTAGACGAACGCGAGCGGCAGGCCCGCCAGGCCGCGCCACCCGACGGTGGCCTGCACGAGCGCCGGGTCGATGCCCGTCACCGACGACGACGCGCTCATCCACTGGATGATCCCGATCATGAACGTCGACGTGCCGAGGGTGACGATGAACGAGTCGATGCGGAACCCGACGGTGAGCAGGCCGTTGACCAGACCCACGACGACGCCGATGACCAGGCCGGCGGCGATCGCGGGCACGAGCGGGATGTCCATCTTCGCGTTGAGCACGGCGATGGTCATGGCGGAGAGCGACATCGTCGAGGCGCCGGAGAGGTCGAACTCGCCCGCGGTGAGCGGGAACAGGAACCCGAGCGCCAGGATGAGCAGCACCGACTGTGATCCGAGGATGTTCTGCAGGTTGCCGAGGGTCGGGTACGTGTCGGGCAGCGCGATGCTGAACGCGATGACGATGACGAGCCAGGCACCGAGCAGCGCGTACCGCTCGGTGTGCCCCCACGAGAAGCGCGGGCGGGTCGGACGGACGATCGAGGTCTCGAGGACCGGGTCGGCGGTGGTTGACATCAGGCGTTCTCCTTGACTGCGGAGGAGGCATCGGGGGAGGAGGGCACGGCGGGGGACGCCGGGGCGTCGTCGTCGACGAGGCTCGCCACGACGGCAGCCGCGATGACGTCGCGGTCGATGCGATCGTCGGTCAGCACGTCGTGCACGCGGCCGTGGGCGAGGACGACGACGCGGTCGCACACCTGCGCGAGCTGGTCGTAGTCGGTGGAGGCGCAGACGATCGTGACGCCCTGCTCCGCACTCCGGCGGAGCATCGAGAAGATCGCGGCGCGGGCCCCGACGTCGATGCCCTGGGTCGGTTCCTGCAGCAGCACGAGCCTCGGGTCGTCCTGCATCCACTTGGCCAGGACGGCCTTCTGCTGGTTGCCGCCGGACAGTGTCCCGAACAGGGCGGCCGGGTCGGCGGGCCGGACGTCGTAGTCACGGACGAGTCCCGCGACGTGGGCGCGTTCCCGCGCGGGCGACAGGCCGAGCAGCCCGCGGAGCTTCCCGAGGACGGGGAGCGTGACGTTCTGCTCGACCGACAGGGTGAGCGCCCCGCCCTCGCGCTTGCGGTCCGCGGGGACGTACACGACGCCGCGGGCGATCGAGGAGCCGGGCGTCACCCGTGCCAGGTCGACCGGCGCGGGCGTCGCCCCGTCGTGCCGCACGGCGAGCGAGCCGGTCGCGGGCCGTGCGCCGTACAGGCCGGGCAGCACGTCCTCGACACCGGAGCCGGCGAGTCCGGTGATGCCGACGACCTCGCCGTCCGCGACGTCGAACGACAGGCCGTCGACGACACCGACCCGGAGGTCCCGCACCGTCACGACGGCGTCGCCGGTGGTCGCCGGGCGCGGAGTCCTGGCGGCGGGACCGTCCAGTCCGCGTCCGACGATGAGGGAGACGAGCTCGTCCGTCGTCGTCGAGATGGTGTCCCGGTGCGCCTGGACCCGGCCGGCCCGCAGGACGGTGACCCGGTCGGCGTGCTGGAGGACCTCGGACATGTCGTGCGACACCAGCAGTGCCGAGGTGCGGCCGTCCGCGACGAGGTCCTTCACGACGCGGAACAGCAGGTCGGCGTCCTCCTTCGGCAGGAAGACCGTCGGCTCGTCGAGCACGATGAGCGCCCGGTCGTCGCCCAGCTCGGCGACGGCCCGCAGGATCGCGACGAGGGCCTTCTGGGTGTCGGTGAGTTCGTCGATCCGTGCTCGCGGGTCGATGTCGACCCCGTACCGCGCGAACAGCTCGGCCGCGGCACGGTGCTCGGCGCCCCAGCTGACGAAGGGTCCGCGCCCGGCCACCACGGTCGCGAGCCGCAGGTTCTCGGTCACGCCGAGCGACGGCACGAGTGCGAGGTCCTGGTGGACGAAGCTGATCCCGACGCGGCGGAAGTACCCGGGAGGCACCGGCAGGGGCAGCCGGGCGCCTCGGACCTCGATCGTCGCCCCCGGCTCCGGCGCGTACGTGCCGGACAGGATCTTGATGAGGGTCGACTTGCCGGAGCCGTTCTCGCCGAGCAGTGCGTGCACCTGACCCGGCAGGACCTCGAGGTCGACGTCGTCGAGCGCGGTCAGCCCGCCGAAGCGCTTCGTGAGCCCGCTGATCCGCAGGACCGGCGCGGTGTCCGCACCGGACCCGACGGCCGCACCGGATGCGGTGTCCGCACCGGACCCGACGACCGCAGCGGACGATGCGGAGCCGAGCCGTGCCTCCCGGGTGGCGGTCACTCGGCCGCGCCCCAGATCGCTTCGTACCCGGTCTTGTACGCGTCGCCGTAGCCCTTGCTCGGCGCCGGCGGCGTGCCGGTCTCGTCGACGTTGTCCTTCGTGAAGACCTTCAGCGGGGTCTTCTCGTCACCGTCCTCGATGATCGGCGTGCCGGTGAGGACACGGCCGGCCTGGTCGAGCGTCGCGTAGGCGAGCCACTCCATGTTCTCGCCGATGTCCATCGTGAGGACGCTGCCCTCCTGCAGGATCTTCAGCACCGCGGGGGTGCCGTTGTACGAGGAGGTGAAGACCTGGCCGGTCTTGCCGGCAGCGGTCACGCCGGCCTCGACGTACAGCGTCATCGAGTCGTAGACCGGCAGGACGTAGTCGAGGTTCGGGTCGGACTGCACGGCGGACTGCACGGTCGACGAGATCTTCGTCGCCCAGTCGGCGACGGGGACGTTCGTCACCTTCACCTTGCAGCCGTCGCACTGCGCCTCGAACTCGTCCTGCATCGCCTTGACGATGCCGTCGGACGGCGGCACCTCGGACGACGTGATGATGAGGACGTCGCCCTGGCCCTTGGTCTCCTTGATGGCCCAGTCGGCGTTGAGCTTGGCGGCTTCGTGGAACGGGGCGGTCACCTGCGCGGCGACGAGGTCCTGCAGCTGGTCCGGCAGCGCCTGCCCGGTCTGGTAGGTGTGACTGATCAGCACGGGGATCCCCGCTGCCTTCGCACGCTTCAGTGCCGGGACGATCAGTTCGCCGTTGACGCCCTGCGCCAGCACGATGATGTCGGCTCCGCGGCTGATCGCCTGGTCGATGCCGGCGGAGTGCTCGGTGGGCGTGCCCTGGTTCGTGTACTCGATCCACTTCGCGCCGTACTGCTCGGCGACCTTCTCGCCGGCCTCGTCGACCGCGGTGATGAAGGGGACGGCGGACGAGTTCGGGATGTTGAAGATCGTCTTGCCGGCGATCCCCGACATGTCGAAGCGAGCGCCCTCGAAGGTGAACTCGGGGTCGACGCTGGCGGCCTTGATCTGGCTCGTGGCGTGCTCGACACCGGCGGTGTCGTCACCGGAACTCGTCGACGCGGTCGAGGTGGCGGAGCAGGCGGACAGCAGCAGCACGCCGGCGAGTGCGGCGGCGAGGAGCGCGGGACGCGAAGGACGCGTTCGGGACGGTGCGGGGGACGACATCGGTCGGGGACCTCCTGGACGGGTGGAGCAGGGAAGGTGCGGGGACGGGGAGCCGGAGCGGGGACGGGGGAGCTGCGGCGGGTACGACGAAGGCCCCGCGGAGCGGGGCAGGACGTGCAGGGAGCCGGACCGGGCGGCGGCGGGGCGGCGGATCGCCGGTGACGCCGGCCGCTGCAGTGGGGCTGATGCGAATGTAACGGCCGCGGGGCACCGGCAGGCGGTCGCCCGGTAACGGTCCTGTTAGGCGTTTGTTTCGCTGGTGTTAGGCCACCTGCGGCGCCCGACGCCGAGCGGCGTCCGCCCCGCCGATCCGGGGTGGACGACTGCGCCACCGACCCGCGAGCAGGGGCGGATCCGGGCGGTGACGGGCCGGCGACGGCGGGGCGAAACACGCCGGACCCATCCGAGGCGACTTCCGGAAACGGCGCTCTCACAATTCGGTGCGGTCAGCGAGGACCGTGCCTGGCGGAATGGCCGGGAGACCCGGACGCGCAGCCCCGCTGACCGGGACATTCGGGTGCCACGGGGCAGGGACAGCTGGCGTAACCCACCCGATACGGACGCGGCACGGCGGCGAAACGAACGAGCGGTGGACTGCACCAACGACCCGCTGCACGAACCACACGCTCCACGAACACCCCCGCACCCACCACCCGCCCACCGACAGGAGCACCCCGATGATCACCACCGTCGTCGCCGGCAACCCCAAGCCGGCCTCACGGACGCTCGACGCCGCGACGGTCGTGCTCGAACGGCTCACCGGCCGCGCCCCCGACCACGTCGTCGACGTCATCGACCTCGGTGCCGGCCTGCTCGGTTGGGGTGACGCCGCCGTGTCGGACGCCGTCCGGACCGTCGCCGGTTCGGACCTCGTCGTCGTCGCGTCGCCGACGTTCAAGGCGACCTACACCGGCGTGCTCAAGCTGTTCCTCGACCAGTTCGGCACCGGCGACGGACTCGCCGGCGTCGTCGCGGTGCCGCTCATGCTCGGCGCCGGCCCGGCCCATGCCCTCGCCCCCGAGGTCTTCCTCAAACCGGTGCTGGTCGAACTCGGCGCGACCGTCGTCGCACCCGCCCTGTACCTCAACGACAAGCAGTACTCGGACCCCGCATCGACCGACGTGTGGCTCGCCCGCTGGCAGGACGTCGTCCTCGGCGCGGCCGCCGTCCACCAGGAAGGAACCGCGTCATGATCAGCCCCTACTCCACCGAGGCCCCGGACCTGTCCGCGCTCAAGCAGGCGTTCTCCGGGTTCCCGTGCGGCGTCGCCGCGCTCTCCGCCGTCGTGGACGGCGAACCGACCGTGCTCGTGGCGTCCTCGTTCACGGTCGGCGTCTCGCAGGACCCGCCGCTCGTGATGTTCGCGGTGCAGCACACGTCGACCACGTGGCCGGTGCTCCGGGACGCCGGCACGATCGGCGTCTCGATCCTCGGTGAGGGGCACGCGCAGGTCACCCGGCAGCTCGCCTCGCGTGACAAGTCGATCCGCTTCGTCGGTGTCGACACGACGGTCGCCGAGACGGGTGCGGTGTTCCTGCAGGGGGCCCCGATCTGGCTGGAGTGCTCGGTCGAGCACACCTACCCGGCCGGCGACCACGACATCGTGGTGCTCCGGGTGCTCGGGCTCATGTCCGACTTCGCGCACAACCCGCTGGTCTGGCACCGGTCCGCCTTCGCGACCCTGACCGCCTGACCGGCGCCGGGCAACGGACTGGAGGCCCGCCCCGCGTGAGCAGATCTGCTCACGTGGGTCGGGCCTCCAGTCCGGGCCTGCCTGGTCTGCCGGGCCCGTCCGGCTGGCGGCGTCAGCCGCGCAGCGCCTCCGACAGCTTCACGCGACTGCCGGTGCGGAGCAGGGCGTTCTCGTAGACGCGGGCACCGATGACCACGACCGCGACCACCGAAGCGGCGACGATGACGAGCGACAGGATCGGCTCCCACCACTCGGCTGTCCCCAGGAAGATCCGCATCGGCATGCCGATCGGGGCACTGAACGGCACGTACGACATGATGCCGAGGATCGTCGGGTTGTCGTACGCGACGATGATCAGGAAGTACGGGATCATCACGAGCATCATCACCGGGGTGGTGACGCTGCCGACGTCCTCCTGGCGTGACACCAGCACGGCCGCCGCGGCGAACAGCGACGCGAGGAGCACGAACCCGATCGCGAAGAAGCCGATGAACCACAGGATGCTCGGGCCGAGCATCGCGAACATGTTGTCCTGCCCGGTCACCGCCAACGTGACGATGGCGGCGACGGCCACCGCGACGATCTGGGCGAAGGCCATGATGCTGTTGCCGAGGACCTTGCCGGCGAGCAGCGCCCTGGCCGGGATCGCGGACATCAGGATCTCGACCACCCGCGTCGACTTCTCCTCGACGACGCTCTGCGCGATCGACTGGCCGAACGTCACCGCCGACGCGAAGTACACGACGCCGAACGCGATGGCGATGAGGTACACCAGGCCACCGGGCAGTGCGTCCGGGTCGAGCAACTCGATGCGCGGGGTGACGCTCAACGCGGAGACGACCTCGGACGGTGCCTCGTCGAGCCCGACGACCTTGTAGCCGAGCGGGTCGTCCGACGGCACGATCGCGGCGTCCACGTCGCCCTTGGTCACGAGCCGTTCGGCGTCGTCGACCGATGCCGACTGCGTGACGTCGAGCCCACTGGTGGTCGGCAGCGAGACGCCGTCGACGACCGCGACCGGGGTGGTGTCGTCGGCGGTGGCCTTGCTCACGACCCCGCCGACGACGATCGACGCGACGACCATGCCGATCAGGATGAGCGCCGAGACCACGAAGGCCTTGCTGCGGATGCGTGCCTGGATCTCACGTGCGGAGACGAGCCGCACGGCCTGCACGAAGGAGTTGTTCATCGGACGACCTCCCGGAAGACCTCGCTGAGCCGCGGCACCCGCGGCGAGAACGACCCGACGGTGCCGTGCTGCACGGCACGCTGCAGGACGCGCTGGGCGGTGGCGGCGTCGGCCTCGAAGACCGCGTACCCGCCGTCGAACTCCCGCACGGCCACACCCGGCTCGTCGCGGAGCCAGGCGACGTCCCCGTCGACCAGCAGCTCCCACGCGGCCGGACCGGCCTGTTTGCGGAGCTCCTCCTGCGGACCGGCGGCGCGGATCGTGCCACCGGCGATGACGACGACGTCGTCGCAGAGCCGCTCGACCACGTCGAGCTGGTGGCTCGAGAACAGCACCGGGACGCCCCGGGCCGCGGTCTCGCGCAGGACGCCGAGTACCGTGTCGACGGCCATCGGGTCGAGGCCCGAGAACGGCTCGTCGAGCACGAGCACCTCGGGGTCGTGTGCCAGCGCCGCCGCGATCTGCACGCGCTGCTGGTTGCCGAGCGAGAGCTTCTCGACGGGGTCGCCGGCGTGTGCGGTGAGTTCGAGGCGTTCGAGCAGCTCGCCGGTGCGGGTCGTCGCGGCGCGCTTGTCGACCCCGTGCAGCCGGGCCAGGTAGGTGATCTGCTCGGCCACCGGCATCTTCGGGTACAGGCCGCGTTCCTCGGGCATGTAGCCGAAGCGGCGGCGGTCGGCGGGGCGGACCGCGGTGCCGTCGATCGAGACCGTGCCCGCATCGGCCTGGAGCACGCCGAGCATGATGCGCATGGTGGTGGTCTTGCCGGCACCGTTGCCGCCGACGAAGCCGGTGAGGCGGCCGCTGCCGACCGTGAACCCCACGTCGTCGAGCACCCGGCGGTCGCCGAAGTGCTTGGTCACCCCTTCGATGGTGAGCATGTCGTTCCCCTTCGTCGCGACGCTGGTCGTCGCTCCGTCCGACGCTATTGGCCGGGAGGCACGCCCCGCCTCCGCCGCCAGGCGGGACTTGGGTGGGTGGTCGGCTCCACCGCGTGGGGGAGGACCGCGCGTCGGTCCGGCTCGGCACGGCGCGCGCTGGGTGCGAGTCGGCACGGTGCGCGCTTGTTCGGCTCGTGCGGGTTTGGTTGCTCGGTGCGTCGTTCTGGCGGCGCACGGTGCGGTCAACGCCGCACGGGTTGAACGAAGGCGCACGGTGCGGGCGTGGGGTGCGGTGGTGGGCACGGTGCGGGCTTGTTGGGCTGGTGCGGGTTTGGTTGCTCGGTGCGTCGTTCTGGCGGCGCACGGTGCGGTCAACGCTGCACGGGTTGAAGGAAGGCGCACGGTGCGGCCATGTCTGCGAAGTCGGCACCGTGCGGGCTTGTTCGGTTCGTGCGGGTTCTGGTCGGCTCGGTCAGCCGGCGACGCCGTGCTCGAACGCCCAGACGACGGCCTGGATGCGGTCGCGCAGTGCGAGTTTCTGCAGCACGTTCGACACGTGGGTCTTCACGGTGGCGTCCCCGACGTAGAGCTCGGCGGCGATCTCCGCGTTGCTCAGGCCCCGGGCGAGGAGCCGCAGCACCTCGGTCTCCCGCTCGGTGAGCCCGGCCACGGCGAGTGCATCGTCGCCCGTCGTCGAAGGTGTCGCGGTCGTGGTGGTCGCCGAGGGCTGCACCGCAGCGGACGCCGTCGCCCGGCTGATCACCCGGCGCGTGACGTCCGGCGCGAGCAGGGCGTCCCCGGCGGCGACGGTCCGCACGGCGTCGATCAGCCGCTCGGGGGAGGCGTTCTTCAACAGGAACCCGCTCGCTCCCGCCTCGAGCGCCTGGAACAGCGCGTCGTCGCTGTCGAACGTCGTGAGGATGAGCACCGCCGGCGGGGCCGGCAGCGCCGCGATCCGCCGTGCCGCCTCGAGCCCGTCGACGCCCGGCATCTGCACGTCGAGGCAGACGACGTCCGGACGGAGTTCCTGCACGGCCTCGACCGCCCCGGCGCCGTCCGCGGCTTCGCCCACGACCCGGAACCCGGGCTCGGACTCCAGGATCACGCGGAACCCGGCGCGGACGAGCTCCTGGTCGTCGGCCAGCACGATGGTCAGGTCGTCGGCAGCCATGCCCGCACCAGGTAGCCTCCCCGGGCTCGTGGCCCGATCTCGATCCGTCCGTCCACAGCCGCGACGCGTTCCCGCATCCCGACGTGTCCGAGGCCGCTGCCGGAGGTGCTCCGGGCAGCACGGGCACCGAGCCCGTCGTCGGTGACCTCGACCTCGACGCCGTCGTCCAGGTACCGCAGCCGGACGTCGGCGCGGGCGGTCGGGCCGGCGTGCTTGAGGATGTTCGTCACCGCTTCCTGCACGATCCGGTACGCCACCGCGGCCACCGTCGGCGGCACCGGGCGCTCGTCACCCACGACGACGTACTCGGCGGGGTGGCCCGCCACCCGGGCGGACTCGGCCAGCTCAGCGATCCGTGTGATGCCCTCGGTGCTCGGGCCGTCGCCACCGGCCGCCCCGAGGCCGGACGCGTCGTCGTCGGAGCGCAGGGTGCCGAGCATCCGCCGGAGTTCCTCCACCGCGGTGCGGGCGCTCTCCTCGACCACCCCGAGCGAGGCGGTGGCCTGCGCGGGGTCGCGGTCGATCACGCGCCGTGCAGCACCCGCCTGCACGCCCATCAGCGAGACGTGGTGGGCGACCACGTCGTGCAGCTCGCGGGCGATCCGCACCCGCTCGATCGTGACGGCCTGCGCCGCGGACCGCTCCCGCTCGGCGGCGAGTTCAGCGGTGCGTTCCGCGAGCTCGTGTCGTGCGACCGCGGAGGCCCAGGCCCGGTTGCCGGCGTACCAGGCGGCGCCGAAGTAGATCACGTTGATGACGATGTTGAGCAGCGATATCGCGACGTAGGGCGCCACCGGGGAGTCCGTGTCGTTCGGCAGTGCGTTCGGCGACGCCCACCCGAACGAGATCGCGACGAACAGCCACGCGAACATGCCGCCGATGACGACCCAGCGCACTGCTTCGGCTCGCACCCGGTCGGAGCACCAGGCGCCCACCGTGTACAGCGCGATGAAGAGCGTGAAGTTGACGAGGAAGACCTCGGGCACCTGGAGCAGCTGCGTTGCGGCGAACGCCAGCGCCGACACCAGGGCCACCGACATCGGGAACCGTCGGCGGAACGCGATCGGGGCGGCGTTCGCGACGATCATCAGCGCGGAGACCCACCAGGCGGCCTGGTCGTCACCGTACGTACCGGCCGACCCGTACAGGAACGTCGTGACGGCGAGCCCGCCGGCCAGCACAACTGCGAGCACCGTGTCCTGCCGGTACTCGTGCCGCCCCACCGGCAGTCGCGACCACTCCGCCGTCGTCCCCACTCGCGAAACGCTAGCGGAATCCCCGTGCGATGTCGCCACCACGCTGAACTGCTCGGCATCCGCTCGCGTCACGGTGCTCTGGTCACCCAGCGGGCTCGGCGATCGCCCGGATGACGGCGAAGTGCCGCTCGAACGCATCTCGTCCTGCGTCGGTGAGGGCGAGCCAGCTCCTCGTGCTCCGCCCGATGCGAAGTCTGCGGATGCGGAGGAACCCCGCCTCTCCCAGGGTCGCCGCTGCTTGGGACAGCGTTGAGTCGCTGACCTCGAGTGCGTCCCGGACGATGCCGAACTCCGCTTCGTCCACCGTCCTGAGCAGAGCGAGCAGGGAGAACCGCACCGGCGAGTGGATCCGGTCGTCGAGTTCGTGCCGAGGGTGGGAGCCGCTCGTCATCGACGCCTCGGCCGAGCCTGCACCGCCGCCACGACGAGTGGCGCTGCGACGACGAGCGAGGTCACTCCCCACGCCAGCACCGACGTCGACCCGTCGAGTCCTCGGAGCAGCGCGGCATCGAGCGGAGCGACGGCGAGGACGTACAGGACACCGGTTGCGACCCAGGCGACGGTCATCAGTCGGTTGCCGCCGCGGGGGACGACCCGCCGGGTACTCGCGACGAGCCACAGCGCGATGACGACGACCGCGGCGACCGCGAGGATCGGCAGCCGCGGGGCATCCAGCCCCTCGACCACGAACACGAAGAACGCGACCACGGCGGCACTGCAGAGGAACACCGGTGTCTGCCAGCCGCGCCCGTGCCTGAGGAGAGTCCCGGCTGCAGCTTCTCGAGTGGAAGTGTTCATGTTCACAGATGGTAAACGTGAAACTGCCGCGTCCGCGGATGTCCCAGCGGAACAGCAGCTTCGCACCGAACGCGTCGGTCGGTGCACGGCAGGAGTAGCCTCCCGCCAACGAGCAGGGGAGACGCCATGCAGTTCCTCGTCAACGTCATCGACGACGGTCAGGCCGCCGCCGTCGGCAACACGTACTCCGCGACCGACGCCGAAGCCGCCGCGGTCGACGCCTTCAACGAGCGGATGGGCGACGCGATCGTGTTCGCCGCCGGGGTCTCCGCGCCAGCCGACGCCACCGTGGTCGACGCCCGCGGGGGCGCGGTCGACACGACGAACCGGCCCGACCCCGACGAGTACGTCGCCGGGTTCTGGGTCATGGACCTCTCCGACGCCGAGACGGCTGCCCGGGTGGCGCACCAGGCGTCGCAGGCGTGCAACCGGAAGATCGAGCTCCGCCCGCTGCTCTGACGGCACGGACCCCACCCGGCCGGCGGACCACCGCAGGGACGGCGCTCGCCGCGGTCACACCCGCCCCGACCACGAACGTCGCGACGAACCCGATCGCACCGACGAGCGCTCCGGCAGCCGCCGCACCGACGGCCTGCCCGAGCACGAGCGCGACGAACAGCATCGACGTGCCCGCCGACGAGCGCTCGGCATCGATCTCGGTCGTCCACGCGATCAGCGCCCCGGTCGCCGCCGTGTAGCCCCAGCCGAACACGGCACACGCCAGCAGCGCCGCGACCGTCGACTGCGGCGCTGCCCCCAGCACCACGACGGCGACGGCGACCGAACCCGCCGTGACCGCCCAGAGCGTCCGGGCGCGGAAGCCGTTCGTCCACCGCGCGGTGACCACGACGGCCGCTCCGCCGATCCCGAGCGCGATCCAGGCCGACACCGAGACGACGACCGACGCACCGGCCTCCACCAGCGCCGAACGTCCGTAGGTCCAGACGACGGCGGACCCCGCCCCGAACAGCAGCGCCAGCACGAGCACCCCTCGGTGCGCCGCGAACCAGGGAACACCGGGCAGCGGTGACCGGGACGCAGCAGCCCCGCCGCGGGACACCACGAGCAGCAGCGCTCCGACGGCCAGGGCGAACACCCCGGACACCGCCCAGGCCGTCCGCCAGTCGGGCAGCAGCACGAGTGCGAGCACCCCGGCACCCACGAGCCCCGGGCCGGTACCCGCGTTCACGATCGCCTGCGCTCGACCGAGCAGCGCCGACGGCACCTGCTCGGCGACGATCCGGACGAGGGCGGGGGACGCGAGTCCGGCCCCCGCCGACGCGAGCACGGCGCTGACGCCGAACGCCAGCGAGCCGCCGGCCGTCGCCATGGCGATCGCACCGATCCCGGCCACCAGGGTGGCGACCGTGACGAGCACGCGGGGCATCCGTGCGGCGAGCACGAACCCGGCCACCGCGCCGACGCAGTACAGCGCCGAGGCACCCGACGAGACCCACCCGGCGGCGTCTGCCCGGAGCCCCAGGTCCCGCTGCACGTCGGGCAGGAACAGCCCGTACGCCAGGCGCACCAGGCCGTAGGTGGCGGCGATCAGGCCGAGTCCGCTCACCAGGAGCAGTCGATGTCGTAACGAAAACGATCGTTTCACTTTTCAGAGCCTAGGGTGCTCTCATGGTGATGCGCCCAGGGACCGAGCAACGGCTGCTCGACGCCGCCGAGGAGCTCTTCTTCTCACAGGGCATCGCCGCCACCCCGATCGACGCCGTCCTCGAACGGGCCGGGGTCTCGACGGCCACCCTGTACCGCGGCTACGCGAGCAAGGAGTCCCTGGTCGCCGCGGCACTCACCCGTCGCCACGAGGACTGGATCGCCACCTGGGACCGTGCGGTCGCCGCCGAACGGGACGACCTGGGCCGACTCCTGGCGGTGTTCGACGCCCTCGACGACTACCGCTCGACGCCCACGGGCTCCCGCTGGTGCGCCTTCCTCGGCACCGCCGCCGAGTACGCCGACGCCCCCGCCGAGGTCCGACAGGTCCTGGACCTCGAGACCACCACCCTGCGCCGGCGGCTCGTGGCACGGGCGGTGCCGGTGGTCGGTCCCCGTGCCGGGGCCCTCGCCGACCAGCTGCTCCTCATCGTCTCCGGTTACCTTGCGATGCGACTGCGCGACCCCGCGCTCGACACGACGACGGCACGGTCCGTCGCCGCGTCCCTCATCCGGGAACACACCCCAGACGGAACGGCGCCCACCACATGACCCGATCGCGTGCTGCCACGATCACGCGGCGTTCCCTGCTCATCGGTGGCACGGGCGTCGTCGCCGCGGGAGCCGTGGCCGAGGGGATCAACCTCGGCCTGCTGCCCGGGCGCTCGACCCTGTACCGGGTCCTCGGTCTGGACGGCACCGACGGCACGGTCCCCGACGTCGAGCCCGTCCCCACCACCTCCGGCACCTTCGTGTCGACCGCGCGGAAGGGCCGCACCGTCGGCTGGACGATCGCGGCCCCGGCGTCCGACACCCCCTTGCCGGTGGCGGTCGCCCTGCACGGCTACGGCGACGACCACACCTCGTTCTTCGGGCGGAGCCTGGGCTACGACCGGTTCCTCGCAGCGCACGTCGCCGACGGAGGAGCACCGTTCGCGATCGCCTCGATCGACGGCGGCAACCGGTACTGGCACCGGCGTGCCGACGGCGACGACCCCGCCGCGATGGTCGTCGACGAGTTCCTGCCCCTGATCGCCCGCCGCGGCTTCGACACGGACCGCCTCGCCCTGACCGGCTACTCGATGGGTGGCTTCGGCGCCCTCCGGCTCGCAGGGGTCCTCGGTGCCTCGCGCGTCCGGGCGGTCTCGGCCATCAGCCCCGCGCTCTGGAAGTCGGCCGCCGACACCGCTCGCGGCGCCTTCGACGACGCCGCGGACTTCCGCGCGAACACCGTCCTCGGGCGGCAGCGCGCTCTGGACGGTGTCGCCGTCCGCGTCGACTGCGGCAACGGGGACGGGTTCGCGCCGGCGGTGCACGCCTACGTCGACGGCTTCGCCACGCCTCCGGCCGGAGGCTTCGCACCCGGCGCCCACACGCACGGCTACTGGCGCCGCCTGGCGCCCCAGCAGCTCGCCTTCCTCGGCCGCCACCTGGGTCGCTGAGCCGACCAGCGTCCCGACCAGCGCCCGGGTCGCGCGTCGAGGCGGACGGGAGGCCCGTGGCGGCCCCGCACCGCGCCTCCAGGCCGTCGACCGGTCACCGCGACGGCCCGTGCCGCGTGACCAGGAGCGCTCAGGAGCGCTCAGGCGCGACCGCGGTTGCGGCGCCGGATCTCCTTCGGAGCCCGCCCGGCCATGAAGGACCGTGCAGGATCGACGAGGAAGCCCTGCCGGAGTGCCTCGCGACCGACGAGCATCCGGAACCCCATCTGGTCCCGGTTGCTCAAGGTGACCTCGGACTCGACGACCTGCCCGGCCAACGCGATCCGCGTGCGGACGACGATGCGCTCCTGGGTGTGCCCGGTCGAGCTGCGGACGATGCGCCGGTCGTGCACGTCGCACTCGATGGTGGAGGCGTCGGCATCGGTGTCCTGCCAGGGGCGCAGCGAGAACCGGACCCGCTCGCCGGGCAGTTCCTCGAGGTCGAAGGCGTGCAACGCGGAGCTCCGGGCGCCGGTGTCGAGCTTCACCTTGATCCACGGCACGCCGAGGTCCGGCAGTCCCGCCCACTCCCGCCACCCGGCGACGACGAGCCCGCTGTCGGAGGACTTCGGAGCTCGGGCCATGTGCCCATCCTGTCGCATGCTCCGTGGCCACGTCCGCATGCTTTGATGGACCGTCGCCGTCGATCCGACCCAGCGGAGAACCCCTCGATGAAACTCGCCATCCTGTCGCGCGCGCCCCAGGCGTACTCGACCCAGCGCCTCCGCGCAGCGGCACTCGACCGCGGTCACGAGGTCAAGGTGCTCAACACCCTGCGCTTCGCGATCGACCTGTCCGGTGACGACCCGGACCTGCTCTACCGCGGCAAGCTGCTGAGCGACTACGACGCGGTGCTGCCGCGCATCGGCAACTCGATCACCTACTACGGCACCGCCGTCGTGCGCCAGTTCGAGCAGATGGACGTCTACACGCCGAACACGGCGAACGGCATCACGAACTCGCGCGACAAGCTCCGGGCGAACCAGATCCTGTCGCGGCACGACATCGGCATGCCGGCGACGACCTTCGTGGCCGGGCGCAACGACGTGCGCGGCGCGATCGAACGGGTCGGCGGCGCGCCCGTCGTCATCAAGCTCCTCGAGGGTACGCAGGGCATCGGCGTGATCCTGGCACCCGAGGCGAAGGTGGCCGAGTCGATCGTCGAGACCCTGCACTCCACGAAGCAGAACGTCCTGATCCAGCGGTTCATCGCCGAGAGCCGCGGTCGTGACATCCGGGCCCTCGTCGTCGGTGACCGGGTCGTCGCGGCGATGCGTCGGACCGCCTCGGGCGACGAGTTCCGCTCCAACGTGCACCGCGGCGGCACCGTGGAGAAGGTCACGCTCTCGCCCGAGTACGAGGCCGTGGCCGTCCGCTCGGCGCAGATCATGGGCCTCAAGGTCGCCGGCGTCGACATGCTCGAGGGCAACGACGGGCCGCTCGTCATGGAGGTCAACTCCTCGCCAGGGCTCGAGGGCGTCGAGCGTGCCACCGGCCTCGACATCGCCGGTGCGATCGTCGACTTCATCGCGAACCAGGTCGCGTTCCCCGAGATCGACGTCCGCCAGCGGCTGTCCGTCTCGACCGGCTACGGCGTCGCCGAGCTCCTCGTGCACACCAACGCCGACCTGGTCGGCAAGACGATCAAGGAGTCCGGGCTCTGGGACCGGGACATCACGGTCCTCACGCTGCACCGCGGCTCGAACGTCATCCCGAACCCGCGCAGTGGCGTCGCCCTCGAGCCGGGGGACCGCCTGCTCTGCTTCGGCAAGCTCGAGGAGATGCGGTCGATGATCCCGGAGCGTCGGAAGCGGCGTGCGAAGGTGCGGAAGCTGCCGAAGGACGTCTGATCCCGAGCCGTCCAGCGCATCCGGATCGCGCACACAGGCCAGATGCGGAAGTATGTGTCGGTGACGATCATGACGGAACGGCCGGTCGACCAGGCATCGAGCAGTGAACCGGAGCAGCCCGGCAACGCCACGGCGAAGCACCGGAACGTCTCACTGCTCTCCGTGGCGACCACCACGGCGGAACGTGTGACGACCTCGGCCGACATCGAGGCCAAGCTCCGTGGGGTCCTCCGTCGACTCCGTCTGCCGATGGGGCTGCTCGAGCGCGTCGCCGGGGTCATCGAGCGTCGCAACTGGGGCGAGGGCCAGACCTTCCAGGACGCCGCGATCGACGCGGGCCGCCGTGCCATGGCCGAAGCCGGGGTCCGTCCGGACGAGATCGGGCTGCTCATCAACACCTCGGTGACGCGTCCGCACCTCGAGCCGTCGGTGGCAGTCCGCCTGCACCACGGTCTCGGGCTGCCGTCGTCCGCCATCAACTTCGACATCGCGAACGCCTGCCTCGGTTTCGTCAACGCCATGAGCGTCGCCGCGGGGATGATCGACTCCGGGCAGATCAAGTACGCGCTCGTCGTCGACGGCGAGGACGCCGACCAGGTGCAGCTCAACACCATCGACCGTCTGAACCAGGGCGGCCGGAACCGCAAGGACTTCATGAGCGAGTTCGCCAGCCTGACCCTCGGGTCCGGTGCTGCCGCAGCCGTGCTCGGCCCGGCGGACCTGCACCCCGAAGGACACCGGATCGTCGGCGGCGTCACCCGCGCGGCGACCCAGTGGTACGACCTGTGCGTGGGCAGCGTCGACGGCATGTTCACGGACGCGAAGATGCTGCTCAAGGGCGGCATGGAGCTCGTCGTCGCCGCCTGGACCGAGGCCCGCGCCCACTTCGACTGGGCCGACATGGACCGCTACGTGCTGCACCAGGTCTCCGACGTGCACACCAACGCCTTCGTCGAGGCGATCGGCATCCCGCGCGACAAGGTCCCCACCACGTACCAGCGGTTCGGCAACGTCGGCCCCGCGTCGATCCCGATCACCCTCGCCGACGAGGTCGCTTCCGGCGGCATCCGTCGCGGTGACCGCGTGTTCCTGGGTGGCGTCGGTTCGGGCATCAACACGGCGATGATGGAACTCCACTGGTGACGTCCCGGCTGCCCCGCGTCGCCGCGAGCACGGCTCCGGCGACGCAGCCGCCCTCCCTGCCCGGCCTCGACCCGGCCTGGTCGCGTCTGGTCACGGTCCCCGCGTGGTCCGGAGACCGCAGGGGAGGCACGGATCGCGCCGCGCGCACCTGGCACCTCCTCGACACGGCCGGGTCCCTGGCCGCGCTCGGCGTGGAACCGGTCGGCACCATCCTGTGCGTGCACGGCAACCCGACCTGGTCGTACCTGTGGCGGTCGGTGCTCCGCACCTCGCTCGAGGTCGCCCGGGCCGGCGGACCGGCCTGGCGCGTGGTCGCCGTCGACCAGCTCGACATGGGGTTCTCGGAGCGCACCGGCGTCGAGCGTGGACTGGCGCAGCGCGTCGCGGACCTGGGAGCCCTGACCGACGAACTCGGGCTGACCGGACCGGTCGTCACCCTCGGCCACGACTGGGGCGGTGTCGTGTCGCTCGGATGGGCGGTCGACCACCCGGACGTGCTGGCCGCCGCGATGACGTGCAACACCGCCGTGCACCAGCCCGACGACGCCCCGATCCCCGCACCGTTGCGGCTCGCCCTCGGCCCGGGGATGCTCGGCCGCGCGACGGTCGTGACCCCGGCGTTCCTCGAGACCACCCTGGCCATCGCGCACCCGAAGCTCGACCGGGCCACAGCCGACGGCTACCGGGCGCCCTACCGCGGTGCCGCCCGTCGCGGTGGCATCGGGGGCTTCGTCGCGGACATCCCCGTCGACGCCCGGCACCGGAGTGCCCCCGAACTCGACCGCATCGCCGCCGGGGTCGCCGCGCTCGACGTGCCGGCGCTCCTGCTCTGGGGTCCGCGCGACCCGGTGTTCCTCGAGCGCTACCTGGACGACCTGACCGAACGTGTGCCGCACGCCGACGTCCACCGGTTCGAGGGCGCCGGGCACCTGCTGCCTGATGACGCCGACGTGGCGGGCGCGGTGTTCGACTGGCTCGGTGACCGTCTGCCGGACGGTGGCCGTCCTGCGCAGGCCCCCGCGGGCCTCCAGGCCGACGCCGTGGACCCGGGCCAGCCTGCACCGTCGACCCCGCCGCTCTGGGCACGGCTCGACGAACTGCGTGCCAGTGACGAACCAGCGCTGGTCGAGATGGCCGCAGCCGGTGGCCCCCGCACGATCACGTGGCGGCTGCTCGCCCGACGGGTGGACGAGATCGCCGCCGGACTCGACGACCTGGGCGTCCGGAGCGGCGACCGTGTCTCGCTCCTGGTGACCCCCGGCGCCGACCTGACCGCCGTCCTGTACGCCTGCGTGCGGATCGGCGCGGTCGTCGTCGTCGCGGACGCCGGTCTCGGACTCGGCGGCCTGACCCGCGCGGTCCGCGGCGCCCGACCCGACTGGATCATCGGCGCGCTGCCCGGGCTCGGGGCCGCGCGTGCCCTCGGCTGGCCGGGGCGACGCATCGCGACGCTCTCGCTGCCCGCACCGGCACGGAAGGCGCTGCGGGTGGAGCACACGCTCGTCGACGTCGCCCGCCGTGGCGCCCGCCGTCTCGCGCACGGCGCCGCGCTGCCGGCGGCACCGTCGCCGGACGCACCCGCGGCCGTGCTCTTCACCTCGGGATCGACCGGGCCGGCGAAGGGCGTCGTGTACACGCACGGGCAGCTCAGCGCCGTCCGGGACGCGCTGGCCACCCAGTACGACGTCGGAGTCGGCACCGGCCTCGTTGCCGGGTTCGCACCGTTCGCGCTGCTCGGCCCGGCCCTCGGGGCACGGTCGGTCGCGCCCGACATGGACGTCACCGCGCCGCGCACCCTGACAGCGAAGGCGGTCGCGGCCTCGGTCGCCGCGGCCGACGCCACCGTGGTGTTCCTGTCGCCCGCGGCCCTGGCGAACGTCGTCGCGACCGCATCGGAACTCACCGACGCCGACCGGCAGGCACTGAAGGGCGTGCGGCTGTTCCTGTCGGCTGGGGCGCCCGTCTCGGCTGCGCTGCTGACCGCGGCGACCGAGCTGATGCCGAACGCCAGCGCACACACCCCCTACGGCATGACCGAGGGACTGCTCATGACCGACGTCGACCTCGACGGGGTCCGTGCCGCCGGCCGGTCCGACGACGAGGGGATCTGCGTCGGGGTACCGGCAGCGAACGTCCGCGTCCGCATCGCACCGCTCGACGGTTCCGGTCACTCGACCGGAGCCCTGACGGACGAGCCCGGAGTCACCGGGGAGATCGTCGTCGCGGCACCCCACGTACGCGACCACTACGACCGGCTCTGGCGCACCGACCGGGTCTCGCGCCTCGGCGTCGACGACCCGCGCGGGCACCGCACCGGAGACGTCGGACACCTGGACGCCGCGGGACGGATCTGGGTCGAGGGCCGGCTGCAGCACGTGCTCACCACCCCGGACCGGGTCGTCACGCCGGTCGGGCCGGAGCAGCGGATCGAGGGCGTCGACGGTGTCGGACGCGCCGGCGTCGCGGGCATCGGTCCGGTCGGCACGCAGCAGGTGGTGGCCGTCGTCGAGACCGACCCCGCCGTGCGACGGCCGGGTCTGGCGTCGCCGTCGCTCGCCGCGGCGGTCCGTGCCGCCGCCGGGGTGCCCCTCGCCGCGGTGCTCGTCGTGCCCGTGCTGCCGACCGACATCCGGCACAACTCCAAGGTCGACCGCACCCGGCTGTCCCGTTGGGCCGCCGCGGTGCTGTCCGGCGGACGGATGGTCCGCCCGTGAAGGTCCTGGTCACCGGGGCCAGCGGCTTCCTCGGGCAGGCCACCGCCGCAGCCGTGCGGGACGCCGGGCACGAGGTCCGGACCTTCCAGCGCCGTCCCTCCGGGGTGTCGGGCGTGCAGGACGTCGCCGGGACGATGACGGACGACGCCGCGATCGCCCGCGCGGTCGACGGGATCGAGGCCGTCGTGCACCTGGCCGCCAAGGTGTCGCTCGCCGGGGACCCCGCCGACTTCGCCCGGATCAACATCGAGGGCACGCGCTCACTGCTGCAGGCCGCCCGTACCGCCGGGGTCGGGCGCTTCGTCTTCGTGTCGTCACCGTCGGTCGCGCACACCGGGTCGTCGCTCGTCGGGGCCGATGCCGGTCCGGCCGAACCGTCCCGTGCCCGTGGCGACTACGCCTGCACCAAGGCCGCGGCGGAGCTCCTGGCACTCGACGCCGACGCCCCGGACTTCGCCGTCGTGGCGGTCCGGCCGCACCTGGTGTGGGGTCCGGGCGACACGCAGCTCGTCGGACGGATCGTCGAGCGTGCTCGGGCCGGACGGCTCCCGCTGCTCGACTCCGGTGCCGCGCTCATCGACACGCTCTACGTCGACAACGCCGCGACGGCCATGGTCGCGGCGCTCGAACACGTCGAGGACGACGGCGTCCACGGCAACGCCTACGTCGTCACGAACGGCGAGCCCCGACCGGTCGCCGACCTGCTCGCCGGCATCTGCACGGCGTCGGGTGTCCGACCGCCGCAGTGGCACGTGCCGGCCGCGGTGGCGCGGGCCGCGGGCTCCGTGGTCGAGGCCGTCTGGCGGGTCCGACCGGGCGAGGACGAGCCGCCGATGACCCGGTTCCTGGCCGAACAGCTCTCGACGGCGCACTGGTTCGACCAGCGGCGGACCCGGCGCGACCTGCGGTGGACCCCGTCGGTGTCGATCGACGAGGGGCTCGAACGGCTGCGCGCCGCGGCTCAGGCCTCGTCGGCCGCCACGTAGACCCAGGTCGTCCAGCCCGAGGCCAGCGTGACCCGGATGCGCTGGTAGTCGGCGACCTCGTAGCCGTCGACCGCGCGGAGCTGCCACTCGTACCCGAGCGTCAGGGCAACACCCTCGACGACGTCGTCCTTTGCGCCGCGGCGCAGGATCGGGTGCCGGTCGGAGCCGCTCGTCCGGATGACCTCCGGGTCTGTGATCGTCACCCACTCGAGCCGCCAGCCGGGCAGGGAGTCCGGCGTGGTCGGGACGTGGTCGCCGAACAGCGACTCCTGCACGAGGGGCTGCTGGAGCGTGCCGTACGAGAAGACCCGGTGCGTCTCACCGGCGCGCGGGGTCGGACGCTTGACGGGACGCGGCGCGATCGACGGGGTCGAGGTCCAGACGAGTGCACCGGCCAGGCCGGTGACCCCGAGGTGCAGCAGGCCGATGATGCCGAGGGCGCTGCCCCAGTAGATCCCGGAGTCGTCGCCGAGGCAGCGGGACTGCGGCCAGATCTCGGAATCGGAGAGGCACCCGTACCGGTTCGTGATCCCGACCACCAGCCCGATGACGCCGACGACGAGACAGACGAGCGCGAACGCGCCGAGACCGATGACCCAGCGCTGGCCGGGGGAGAGACGCTTCACGTCGCGAGGCTAGCGGACGGGCAGTGGACTCCGGGACCACCCGGGTGGGCCGACCTGGTCGGGTGGGGCGGGCCTCCCGGCCGGGACCGTGCGTACGACGTCAGCCGGTGAAGCGGTTCCAGAGCTCGGTGACGATCGGCCAGACGTCGCCGGCGCGGTCGGCGGAGCCGACGGCGACCAGGACGACGGGGACCAGGGTGACGGCCAGGCTCACCAGGACGGCGAGCACGACGGCGGTCGTCGCGGTCGCGGTGTGCCGACGGGTCAGGGCGAGCAGGAGCAGGGCGAGCACCACGACCGCGCCGAGGACGGCGATCAGGGTGACGCGGACGAACGGGAACGGTACGAGGCCGGCGGTGGTGGCGGTGACCCCGCCGAGGAACCCGACCAGCGGCAGGAAGCCGCCGACCGCGACGGCGAGGACGAGGAAGACCCCGATGCCGCCGGCGATCCAGACGCCGCGGGGTCGGGGACGCCGGTCGCGGGACCGGCGCCCTCCGGACCAGGCGGTGGTCACGGCTGGTCCCGGTGACGGGGAGCCACTGCGGCATCCGCTGCCGCATCGGCGGCGACGGCTGCGTCGTCGGCCGCGTCCGCCGCGGCATCGGCAGCGTCGGCGGCCCGGTCGCGGGTCGTGCCGGCTGTGTCGACGACGACGTCGCGGGCCTGCTCGGCGGCGTCCTTCGCGGACGATGCCGCGTCGGCGGCCTGCTCGGATGCCCGGGCGAGCGACTCCGAGGCGGCGTCACGCGGACGCTCGCCCGTCTCTGCGGCGGCGTCGACGGCACGCTTGGTGGTGTCGGCGGTGGCGTCGGCAGCCTGCTTCGTCGCGTCCGCCGTGGCCGACGCTGCCTGCTTCGTCACGTCCGCCGTGGCCGTCGCGGCGCGCTTGGTGGCGTCCGCGGTGGTCTCGGCAGCCTGCTTGACGGCCTCGCCCGTCGACTCCGCCGCCTGCTTGACTGCATCGGTCGCCTGCTCGGCGGCGCGGCCGAGCGGGGACTGCTCGTCGTCGAACGGACCGTGCACGTCGAGGACGCGCACGTCGACCGAGGTGCGGAGGTCGGACAGCTGTCGGGTCGCGGCGGTCACCTGCTGGCGGACCTCGGCGGCGACGTCCAGCACCGGGTGCGGGTAGCTGACGACGACGGCGACCTGCACGGTGAGCACGCCGTCCTGTTCGTCGACCTGCACGCCGGTGGTGCCCGCCGAACGGCCGAGCTGCTTCCGCAGCTGGTCGGCGGCACGGGCGGTGATCCCGCCGAGGTGGTGCACGCCGGGCACGCCGAGCGCGGTCTCCGCCGCGGTGCGCGCGACGATCGTCGCGGTGCTCGCGTCGTCGGGCAGCGGCTCCGTCAGTGCTGCGGGCAGCGCCACCTCGGTGACCTGCGTGTTCGCATGGGGGTCGTGCTGCATGGTTCCTCCTCGTTCGGGATCTGCGCGGGACGCATCGGGGCACCCGTTCGACGGGTGCCCCGATGCGGTCGTGCGACCTACTTCTTGAAGACGTCCTTGACGTCCTCGCCGGTCTGCTTCGCGCTCGCAGCGGCCTGGTCCTTCTTGCCTTCGGCGACCTTCGAGTCGTCGTTGGTCAGGTTGCCGACGGCTTCCTTCGCCTTGCCGGCGAGGTCCTGAGCGGCGTTCTTGATCTTGTCGTCGAGTCCCATGACGGGTCCTTTCGTGAGTGGGCGTACGCCCGGTGGTGTGGTGGTGGGCCGGGAGGCCCGGGGTGCGTCCGGCTGAAGGGTGTCAGTGGACGCGGGTCGACTTCGCGAGCGCGGAGCGGGTACCGCCGGTTAGGTGCACGAGCACCGGGACCGGACGGCCGAGGGTGCGGTCGAGGACCGCGACGGCTCGGTCGACGGCGTCGAGCACGCTGACGGCGTCCCCGCCGCGGCGGACCGCGACACGGATCCGGGCGGCGCGCTGCCGGCGGACGAGGTAGGTGTCGACACGGGACCCGACCACGTCGCGGACACCCGCGAGTTCGTGCTCGAGGACGTCCCGGACGAGTGCGACGTTGACGGTGACCGCATCGTCGCCCGAGTGCTCCCGGACGGCGACGGACGTGCCGCCACCACCGCGGGTGAACACCCACACGAGCGACAGGACGATCACGAGGGCCGCGGCCCCGGCGACGATCCACAGCGCGGACGCGGGGACGTCGAGGCTGCGGGGGAGGTCGATGTACGGCTTGACGGCGTCCTGGACGGCGGGCAGCACGCCCGCGCCCATCGCGATCCCGACGACCACGGCGACGAGGCCGAGGACGAACAGGATGATCCGGTTGAGGGTCCGGTTGCTCTTGGTCATGCGAGGGTTCCCTTCTCCTCGACCCGGACGCGGACGCGTCGGCCGAAGCGCTCGTCGAGACCGCTCAGACGCTCCACGACGGCGGCGCGGACGCTCGCCTCGTCGACCGGCACACCGGTGACGGGGACGATGCGGACCTCGGTGGAACGGCCACGGGCGGTGGCGGAGGCGTTCCCCTCGGGGACACCGGCCGCCATGCCTGCAGCGTTCGCCGCGGTGGAGGCGACGATGCGGGCATCGATGACGACCGCACCGCGCTCGTGCTCGACGACCGATCGGTGCTGGCGGCCGGGCTTGAGCGCCAGGACGACCAGCACGACGCCGAGGACGACGAGCACACCCGCGATGACCTCGACGACGGTGACGAACGCGGCGTCCGGACGGAGCGCCGTGTCGACCACGGTCTGGGGGTCGGCGACCAGCGGCGGGCGTCCGATGGCGCTGAGCACCGCCTCGGTGCCGATCCAGGCGGCCACCAGGGCGAGCACGACGAGTGCCACCGCCACTGCTGTGGAGCGGGAGCGGTGCACGCTCCGACGACGGATGCGTCGTTCGACGGAACCGTTGCTCATGATGGCCTCCTAGCGGGCACGGGACTCGTGCTCGCGCACGATCCCGGTGAGTTCGATGTGGGCACTGCCGACGCGGCGCCCGGTCAGGTCGCTCACGCGACCCTTGACCTGGTCCGCGATCCGGATCGACCCGGAGACGATGTCGTCGCTCGCGGCGATCGGCCCGGTGATGTCGAGCGACAGTGCTCCCGACGCGTCGCCGAGTCCGACGCGCACCCGCTTGGCGGGGGCGCCGAGCCCTTCGGCTGCGACGGCCCGCGCCAGCGATGTGAGCGCGCGTGCGGTGATCTCGACGCGGCCCGGGACGTCCGGGCCGGCGTTCACCGGGAGCTCCGGCGTCCGGTCAGCACGTCGGTCAGGGCACCGCGGTCGATGCGCCCGGTGGCGAGTGCGGCGACGAGGGCCCCGATCGCACCGAAGACGATGACGAGCACGAAGCCCCAGAACCCGAACTGCAGTGCCACGACGGCGAGGACTGCGCCGATGAGGGCGCCGATCAGCGTGTTGCTCATGCGACTCGGGCTTCCTTCTTCTCGTCGTCGTTGTCGTCGTCGTCGCCCGGGATGTAGACGTCCTGGACGGTCACGTTGACCTCGGCGACCTCCATGCCGACGATCTGCTCGAGGGCACGGGCGACACCGGCACGGACGCCGTCGGCGACCTGCTGGAGCGACACCGGGTACTCGGCGACGATCACGATGTCCGCGGCGACCTGCTTCTCGCCGACCTCGACCTTGACGCCCTGACCGAAGTCGCGCTGGCCGATCGCGTCGCGGATGGCCCCGATGGCACGGGCTGCACCGTTGCCGAGGGAGTGCACGCCGTTGACCTCACGGGCGGCGATGCCGGCGACCTTCGACACGACGGTGTCGTCGATGACGGTCTTGCCGGTGACGCCGCTGGTGCCGGCGTGCGAGGTGGCACGGGTCGCCGTGGTGGCCGGGGTGGGGGTGATGGTGTCAGCCATGTTCGTTCCTTCCGTTGACCCGCCGGGCGTTCCCAGCGGTTGCTGTTCACGGATGAGACGGGCTGTGGAAGAGATTCGTCACACACGACTTCTCGGATTCGGGAGGAATCCAGGGAACCCCGGAAATCCGGGGATCTGTGTGTACCCCCGGGGTGTTCCGTCCGGCCTTTCAGCCGTTTCCGGCCGCGCCGTTGCGCTCGGCAGCGGCCCGCATGGCACGGACACAGGCCATGGGGGAATCGCCGCGCTCCTCGCGGAAGAGCTGCTGCAGCCGTCGGGGGAGCACCCCTGCAGCGGCCGCGATGTCGTCGAGCGTGAGCGGGTCGTCGAGGTGCTGTTCGATGTACGACACCGCACGACGGACACGCCACGACGCCTTGCCGGCCTCCGGCTGCGCAGCCAGCGACGCGCGCTTCGTCACGGCCGGGTCCTCACCGAACCGGTCGCGGTAGGTCTCGGCGAACCGGCCCGGGTTGGTGAAGCCCCAGCGGCGGGCGATCGCGGCGATGCCGGAGGACACGAGCGGACAGTCCGCCGGGGCGACCGGGCCACCCCGGTCCGCGCGGAGCAGCTCCTCGCGCACACGGTCCAGGCGGTGGTCGCGCAGGAAGCGGTGCGGGGTGGTGTCGAGTGTCCGGGCGAAGACGTCCTGCAGCCCGCGCTGGCTCAGTCCGCAGGCGGCGGCGATGGTGGGGACGGAGGGGCGTTCTGCGGCGTGCAGCTCGATGAAGCGGATCGCGTCGCGGAGCCGGTTCGCCACGGGCACGTCGTCGCCGCGGTTCCGGATGGGGAACGTGTCGAGGATGACGACGGCCAGCCGGCGGTTCAGGGCGGTCCGCATCGGCCCGAGCACGCGGTCGTCGACCAGGGCTGGCCCGAGTTCACGGATCAGGTGCCGCAGGGGTTCGCGCCGGGCGACGACTTCGTCCTGCTGGTCGAACAACAGTGGGCCGTCGGGCAGGCGGTAGCCGAGGTCGCGGCCGACGCTCCGCAGGAACCGGTCGGACACGTGCACGCCGTTGTAGACGGTGCCGTCGGACTCGAACCGGTAGGCCTCGGACGCCGACGCGATGTACGGGCTGCCCGGCTCGACGACGCGGGTGCGGTCGGCGAAGTGCATCTCGAGCCGGCCCTTGGTGAGCCAGAACACCACGTGGTCGTCCCGCACGCCGATGACCCCACCGCGTCGGCCGCCCTCGGCCCGCATGGTGCGCAGCGACAGGTCGTCGTCGCCCACGACCGTGTACTCGTACCGGGTGTCGTCGGTGGCGAAGGTCTCGGAGGCGAAGTCCGAGCCGCCGTACTCGGCCGTGAAGATCTCGGAGTAGTCGGAACCCTCGCCGTCGGAGAACCGCAGCCGGCGGAATCCGTTCGTCGTCGAGGGGTCCATGCGCCGATCATGCCATCAGTTGCACCGGACAAGGAAAGGAATACCCTAGGGGGGTACCGTATTGAGAACGGTGGAGGCGGACATGCACGAACACGTCGGGTACATCGGCGACAAGGACGACCTGCTCAAGCGACTCCGTCGCGCCGAGGGGCAGGTGCGCGGGATCGCGCGGATGGTCGAGGACGAGACGTACTGCATCGACGTCCTCACCCAGATCTCGGCGGCGAACCGGGCGCTCGAACGCGTCGCGCTGTCGCTGCTCGAGGACCACCTGGCGCACTGCGTCGCCGAGGCCGTCGCCGAGGGCGGGGACGCCGCCGACGAGAAGGTGCGCGAGGCCAGCCAGGCGATCGCCCGGCTCGTCCGCTCCTGACCCTGACGACCCACCACCGAAAGGGAGACACCATGACCACCGAAACGCTGCTCGTCGAGGGCATGACCTGCGACCACTGCGTGATGAGCGTCACCGAGGAACTCACCGAGGTCGACGGGGTGTCGGGCGTCGACGTCCGACTCGTCCCCGGCGGATCGTCCGAGGTCACCGTCAGCTCGACGGCACCCGTCGATGCGGACGCCCTCCGCACCGCCGTCGCCGAAGCGGGGTACGAGGTCGTGCGCTCGTGACCGACCGCACCGTCGAACTCGACATCACCGGGATGACCTGCGCCTCGTGCGCGAACCGCATCGAGCGGAAGCTCGGCAAGCTGCCCGGGGTCACCGCCACCGTCAACTACGCCACCGAGAAGGCGCAGGTGCAGGTCGCCGCGGACGGCACCGCCGACCCTCAGGCGCTGATCGCCGCGGTGGAGTCGGCCGGCTACGGCGCCACGGTGCCGGCACCGCCCGCCGCCGCTGACGCCGGACCCGCGGCCGATGCCGACCCGACCGGCCCGCTGCGCCGACGCCTGGTCGTGTCCGCCGTGCTCGCGGTGCCCGTCGTGGTGCTCTCGATGGTGCCGGCCCTGCAGTTCCCGAACTGGCAGTGGCTCGCCCTGACGCTCGCCGCGCCCGTCGCGGTCTGGGGTGCGCTCCCGTTCCACCGCGCCGCGTGGGTCAACGCCCGGCACGGTGCCGCCACCATGGACACCCTGGTGAGCGTCGGCGTCCTCGCCGCCTTCGGGTGGTCGCTGTACGCCCTGTTCCTCGGCGACGCCGGCACGACCGGCATGCACATGACGTTCTCGTGGTTCGCCACGGACCCCGAGGCCACCGACCTGTACCTCGAGGTCGCCACGGCCGTGACCGTGTTCATCCTCGCCGGCCGGTACATGGAGGCCCGCGCGAAGACGCAGTCCGGTGCCGCACTCCGGGCGCTGCTCGAACTCGGTGCGAAGGACGCCACCGTCCTGCGCGACGGTGCCGAACACCGCCTGCCGGCCTCGTCCCTGGTCGTGGGCGACGTCGTCGTGGTGCGACCCGGCGAGCGGATCCCGAGCGACGGCCTGGTGCAGGACGGCTCCTCGGCTGTCGACCTCAGCATGCTCACCGGTGAGTCCGTGCCGGTCGAGGTCGGCCCGGGCGACCGGGTCACCGGCGCCACGGTCAACGTCGGCGGGCGGCTCGTCGTCGCGATCACGCGCGTCGGCGCCGACACCGAGCTCGCCCGCATGGGTCGCCTGGTCGAGGACGCCCAGACCGGCAAGGCCGAGGTGCAGCGCCTGGCCGACCGCGTGTCCGGGGTCTTCGTGCCGATCGTCATCGCGCTCGCCGTGCTGGCCTTCGTCGGCTGGCTCGTGTTCGGCGGCTCGGTCACCGCGGCCTTCACCGCGGCCGTCGCCACCCTGATCATCGCCTGCCCGTGCGCGCTCGGGCTCGCCACGCCCACCGCCCTGCTGGTCGGGACCGGCCGAGGCTCCCAACTCGGCATCCTGATCGGCGGTCCGCAGGTGCTCGAGCGCACCCGCGGTGTCGACACCGTCGTGCTCGACAAGACCGGCACCGTCACCACGGGGTCGATGACGCTGCGGTCGGTCACCGCCGTCGACGAGACCGAGGACGTCGTCCTGCGCCTCGCCGCAGCGGTCGAGGACGGCTCCGAACACCCCGTCGCCCGCGCCGTGACCACTGCGGCCCGTGCCGGGGGCGCCGACCTGCCCCAGGCCGAGCAGTTCACCGCGACCGCCGGCGCCGGCGTGCAGGCCGTCGTGGACGGCGACGTCGTGCTGGTCGGCACGAGCCGCTGGCTCGCCGACTCGTGGTCGATCACCCTGCCCCCGGTGCTCGCCGACGCCGTCGACCGCGCCGAGGCCGACGGGGGCACCGCGGTCGTCGTCGCCCGGAACGGCACGGCCCTCGGCGTGGTCGTCGTCGGCGACACCGTGAAGCCCGAGGCCGCCGACGCGATCGCCCGCTTCCGGGCGCTCGGCCTGCACCCGGTACTGCTCACCGGCGACAACGACGGTGCCGCACGTGCGGTCGCCGCGAGCGTCGGCATCGACGAGGTGCACGCCCGCGCGACCCCCGCGTCGAAGCTCGAGACCGTCCGCCGGCTGCAGGCCGAGGGGCGGAACGTCGCGATGGTCGGCGACGGCGTGAACGACGCCGCCGCGCTGGCCGCAGCCGACCTCGGCATCGCCATGGGGGCCGGCACCGATGCAGCCATCGCGGCGAGCGACATCACGGTGGTGAGCGGCCGGCTCACCGTGGTGGCCGACGCCATCCGGCTGTCGCGCGCGACGCTCGGCGTCATCAAGGGCAACCTGTTCTGGGCGTTCGCGTACAACGTCGCGGCGATCCCGCTCGCGATGGCGGGGCTGCTGAACCCGGTGCTCGCGGGTGCGGCGATGGCGTTCTCGTCGGTCTTCGTCGTGACGAACAGCCTGCGGCTGCGTCGCTTCGCGGCGCAGCCGTGAACCCGACCACACCCGTGAACCCGGCAAGCCGACCGCAGCCCTGAACCCGGCAGGCCGACCGCAGCCGTGAACGCGTCCGGCCGGGAGGCGTGACGCGCGCAGCGAACGCGGGCCGCGCCTCCCGGCCGACTGTGCGCACCACCTGCCGGAGCGCACTACGCTCGAAGACGGTCCGCGACGCAGCGCTGCGTGACCCGCGGGCTGTACGTCCAGAAGGTGATCCAGGAGGACCCCGTGACCGAATCCGCTCCCGTCGACCCCACATCGACCGAAGGCTGGAAGAAGCTCGACAGCATCGCTGCCGACTTCACCCCGGACCTGCGAGGGTGGTTCGACAGCGACCCCGGTCGTGCCGAGCAGTACACCTTCCAGGCGGCCGACCTGACCGTCGACCTGTCCAAGGGCCTGGTGACCGACGAGATCCTCGCCGCGCTGCTGCAGGTCGCGAAGGACACCGGCGTCGCCGAACGCTTCCAGGCGATGCTCGCCGGTGAGCACATCAACGTCACCGAGGACCGCGCCGTGCTGCACACCGCGCTCCGCCGCCCGAAGGCGACCGAGGGCCTCGTGCCGGCGGCGCCCCTGACCGTCGACGGCCAGGACGTCGACGCCGACGTGCACGCCACGCTCGAGAAGGTCTACGGCTTCGCCGAGCAGGTCCGCAGCGGCGCCTGGACCGGCGTCACCGGCAAGCGCATCGAGACCGTCGTCAACATCGGCATCGGTGGCTCCGACCTCGGCCCGGTCATGGTCTACGAGGCACTCAAGCCCTACGTCCAGCCCGGCCTCGAGGCCCGCTTCGTGTCGAACATCGACCCGGCGGACATCTACGAGAAGACCGCGGACCTGGACCCCGAGACCACGCTCTTCATCGTCGCGTCGAAGACCTTCGGCACGCTCGAGACCCTGACGAACGCGCGCCTCGCCCGCCAGTGGCTGTGGGAGAAGCTCGGCCTGACCGACGCCGCCGACGACGAGAAGAAGAACGCCGTCGCCAAGCACTTCGTCGCCGTCTCCACCGCGCTCGACAAGGTCGAGGCCTTCGGCATCGACCCCGAGAACGCCTTCGGCTTCTGGGACTGGGTGGGCGGCCGCTACTCGGTCGACTCGGCCATCGGCACGAGCGTCGTCATCGCGATCGGCAAGGAGAACTGGGAGCAGTTCCTCGCCGGCTTCCACGCCATCGACGAGCACGTCCGCACCACGCCGCTCGAGCAGAACGTCCCCGTCCTGATGGGCCTGCTCAACGTCTGGTACACGAACTTCCTCGGTGCGCAGAGCCACGCTGTCCTGCCGTACACGCAGTACCTGCACCGCTTCGCCGCGTACCTGCAGCAGCTCACCATGGAGTCGAACGGCAAGCGCGTCCGCTGGGACGGCTCGCCCGTCACCACCGAGACCGGCGAGGTCTTCTGGGGTGAGCCCGGCACGAACGGCCAGCACGCGTTCTACCAGCTCATCCACCAGGGCACCCGCCTGATCCCGGCCGACTTCATCACGGTGGCCAACCCGGCCCGTCCGCTCAAGGACGAGACCGGCGACGGCAAGGGTGTCGCGCCCGGCACCGACGTGCACACGCTGTTCCTGGCGAACTTCTTCGCGCAGACCAAGGCGCTCGCGTTCGGCAAGAGCGCCGACGAGGTCCGCGCCGAGGGCACCACGGACGAGGGCATCGTCGCGGCGCGCACGTTCCCCGGCAACAAGCCGACCACGTCGATCATCGCGCCGGAGCTCACCCCGAGCGTCCTCGGCCAGCTCATCGCCCTGTACGAGCACATCGTGTTCACCGAGGGCACGATCTGGGGCATCGACTCGTTCGACCAGTGGGGTGTGGAGCTCGGCAAGCAGCTGGCGCTGCAGGTCACGCCGGCCGTCGAGGGCGACCAGGCCGCGCTCGACGCGCAGGACCCGTCGACCAAGGCGCTCATCGCGAAGTACCTGGAGCTGCGGAAGTAACGCACGCCCCCACCTGACGGACGGGAGGCCCGTGGCGGATCCGCCACGGGCCTCCCGTCCGTCGTGTCGGGCACTGCCAAAGCGACAGTTGCGCCCGACGGGCCGCCGTCAGGCCTGCGAAAGCGACAGATGCGCGCCGATCTTCCGCGGAGAAGTGTCGCTTTCGCGAGGGCCCGCTGCGACGCCGCGGGGCTCGGCGCCGGGCCGCCCGCTCAGCGGGCGAGCGGGTCGAGGTTGAGGGACGTGCCCTCGTACAGGTGCTGGTCCTCGCCGAACACCTGGACACCCTCGTTGAGCCAGACCAGGTCGCGGACGGTGATGCCGAACCGCGCCGCGACGTCCCCGATCAGGTCGTCCGGTGCGACGCCGTAGGACCTCGGCGCGCCGGCGGCCGTTGTCGCGGTGACGGTCCCGGTCGCGTTCGCCCGTCGTCCGGCGTCCTTCGGGCGCACGTTCGTCTGCCGGGTGGGGACGGACCACCGCACGGTGGACACCGCGAGGACCTTGCCGGCGGAGATCTCGACGGGGACGTCCTGTCCGGGCGCCGCGGCGGAGTAGGTCACGAGGGTGCCGAGGTGTGACGGGTCGACCCCGGATCCGTCCAACGGGACGTCGACCGCGGCCGCTGTGCTGGTCGGACCGCCGAGGGTCCGGTCACCGACACCGGGGTAGGTGAGCCCGTCGCCCACCGCACGGGGCAGGTCGAAGAACGCGACGCCGATCGGCACCGGCAGCGTCGAGGTGATCCCGGAGTACTGCGCGGTGAAGGTGTCGTCGCCGTCCGCGACCACCCGGAAGTGGAAGTGCACGCTGCCCTTCGGCGAGGCCACGTCCCCCTGCGCCAGGACGGTCCCGGCGGGGATCGGTGTCAGCGTCGGTGCGGGTGCGGCGGCCTCCGTCGGCACCGGGGTCGGTGTGCGCGGGTTCGCCGAGGCCTCGATCAGGTCCGATGCCGACTCGCCGTCCGGGGTCGCGGTCGGGGTCTCGCTCGCGGTCGGGCTCGACGCGGGTGGGGAGGCGGGAGCGGGCAGGGCACCGTCCGGTCCCCGCAGCAGCGAGCAGCCGGACAGCACCACGCCGGCCGCCAGCACGATGGCGATTCCGCCGGTCCGTTTCATGATGCCCCCTCAGCTCGAGGGTAACGCGATGCCGAACACACGGTCGTCGTCGCCGGCGGACTGTGTCCCGGGACGCAGTCCAGCCGCCGAGGGGGCGAGATGGTGTCGGTCGGAGCGGCTACGGTCGAGGGCATGGAGCGTTCGGAGATCCTCGCCGCGGCTGCCGCCGCGCACGCCGCCCGCATCGCAGCGGCCGGTGGTGACGACGTCGCAGCGCGTGAACGGGCCGACAGCGTCCGACGACGGGCCGACGGGCTCACCGACCGGTACGACACCGTCGAGGGCACGGACGGCGAGTCCGACGCCCGCGACGCCGCACGCCGACGCGCAGGCGAGGCGGACCGCGCGGCCTCGCGCACCGAGGGCGTGCTGTCGGACTGGCACCGGATGGGCACCCGTCGTGGCGTCACCCCCGACGCCCAGGTCCGCACGGCCTGGACCGTGACCGGGGTCCCCGAGCGCGGCGACGCCCGCGCGCTCGCGAACGTGCTGCTCTCCACCGCGGGGCATGCCGGACGCGTCGCCGACGCCGCCCGACGCAACCCCGCCCTGTCCGGTGCCGCAAGTGCCGCCGCCCGACGGACCGTGCGCCGCTACACCGACCACGGTGCCGACATGGCCTCGTTGGGGGACGTCCTGGGCGAGGGCCCCGTCGACGACGAGCGCTGAGCCCGATCCGCAGATTGGACCGCTCCCGTCCTCATCAGGCCTTCTGTGGACCGATCCAAACGACCTGACGACAGAATGTCCAATTGACAGGACATGGAATCGGGTTACGATCGGTCCACGCGATGAAGCGCGATCACCGACGAAGGAGTCACCGAATGGTCGACATCAAACCGACAGCCCCGACTGTCGCACTGCCCCCGTTGGGGACCGGGCCGCACCGCCGACGACTCGGCGTGCTGGCCCTCGTCGCCACGTTCGGCGGGTTGCTCTTCGGGTACGACACCGGTGTCATCAACGGTGCCCTGAACCCGATGAAGGCGGAGCTCGGCCTCACGAACTTCACCGAGGGCGTCGTCACCAGCTCGCTGCTCTTCGGTGCCGCGATCGGTGCCATGCTCGGCGGCCGCATCGCCGACGGCTGGGGTCGTCGCAAGACCATCATCCTGCTCGCCGTCACGTTCTTCGTCGGCACGCTGATCTGCGTGTTCGCGCCGACGTTCGAGGTCATCGTCGTCGGTCGTGTGCTCCTCGGCCTCGCGGTGGGTGGCGCATCCACGGTGGTTCCGGTGTTCCTCGCCGAACTCGCGCCGTACGAGATCCGCGGGTCGCTGTCCGGCCGCAACGAGCTCATGATCGTGATCGGTCAGCTCGCCGCGTTCGTGGTCAACGCGATCATCGGCAACGTGTGGGGTGAGGGCAACGGCGTCTGGCGCGTCATGCTGGCCGTCTGTGCGCTCCCCGCGATCGCGCTGTTCGTCGGGATGCTCCGGGTGCCGGAGTCACCGCGGTGGCTCGCGTCGAAGGACCGCTACGACGAGGCGCTCTCGGTCCTCGAGCAGGTCCGGACCACCGATCGGGCCCGTGCCGAGCTCGACGACATCAAGCGGAGCAACGACCTCGAAGCGAAGGTCGAGCGCGTCAGTGGCTGGCACACGCTGCGCGGGAACAAGTGGCTCATCCGCATCGTGCTCATCGGTGCCGGGCTCGGCGTCGCGCAGCAGCTCACCGGCATCAACTCGATCATGTATTACGGCCAGACCGTGCTCATCGAGTCCGGGTTCCAGGCGTCGGCCGCCCTCATCGCGAACATCGCCCCCGGCGTGATCGCCGTGATCGGTGGCGTCATCGCGCTGTACAACATGGAGAAGATCAACCGCCGAACGACGCTGATCCTCGGGTTCACGCTGACGACGATCTGCCACTTCCTCATCGGCATCGCGTCGGTGGCGCTGCCCGAGGGCAACCCGGCTCGGCCGTGGGTCATCCTGTTCCTGGTCGTCGCGTTCGTCGGTTCGATGCAGACCTTCCTCAACATCGCGGTCTGGGTCGTGCTGTCCGAGATCTTCCCGACGCAGATCCGTGCGCTCGGCATGGGCATCTCGGTGTTCTGCCTCTGGATCGCGAACGCGTTCCTCGGGCTGTACTTCCCGACGATCGTCGCCGCGACCGGCATCACCGGGACCTTCTTCGGCTTCGGGGTCGTCGGGCTGCTGGCGCTGCTCTTCATCTGGAAGTTCGTGCCGGAGAGCCGCGGTCGCACCCTCGAAGAGGTCGAAGAGGGCGTCACCACCGGCAACATCTTCACCGTCCCCGTGAAGGCGTCGCGCCGCTAGTCCGCACCACGCCGCACCGAGTGAGCAGAAGACGTCGGGTCGCCCCAGGGCACCCGACGTCTTCTGCTCACTGGATCCAACGTCGTCGCCCGGTCGGTTGCATGGAGGCGTGACGGAACTGGTGCTGCAGGACTTCCCGGCCGCCCTGAGCGTGGTGTGCTCCGCGCTGCTCGTGGTCGCCGTGGGCTGTGCCGTGTTCGTGGCGGTCGACGTGGTGCGTCGGCCGCCGCAGATGCGCGTCATGGCCTTCGTGTGGCCGCTCACGATGCTGTTCGGCAGCGTCGTGTGGCTCGTCTTCTACCTGCGTCGTGGGCGGGCGACGGCGCCCGGCCACGGACGGTGGGCGGGCACCGCGATCGACACGAGCCACTGCGGGGCCGGGTGCGCCCTCGGCGACCTGATCGGCGAGTTCGGGCTCGCGGCGTTCCCGGCGCTCGGGGTGGCGGTCGGCCTGGGGTCGCTCTACCAGGACCGGATGGTCGCCGGGTGGATCGTCGACTTCGTCATCGCGTTCGTGCTCGGCATCGCGTTCCAGTACTTCGCCATCGCGCCGATGCGGGGCCTCGGCGTCCGGGCCGGGCTCGTCGCCGCGCTCAAGGCCGACACGTTGTCGATCATCGCGTGGCAGGTGGGCATGTACGGCCTGATGGCGGTGTGGCAGCTCGTCGTGTTCCCGGCACTCGTCGGCGGGCGCGCGAGCGTCTTCTCGCCGGAGTTCTGGGTGGCGATGCAGCTGGCGATGGTGGCCGGCTTCGTCTGCTCCTACCCCGTGAACGTCTGGCTGGTGCGTCGCGGGATCAAGGAGGCCATGTGACGGACCCGCGGACGGACGGGAGGCCCGGTGCCAGCTGGCACCGGGCCTCCCGTCCGTTCTGTGGTCGCGCTACGGGCGCAGGAGCACCTTGCCGACGCGGCCGGCGGTGTCGCTGGCGCGCACGGCGTCGCGGACCTGCTCGAAGGCGAATGTCTCGGCGACGGGGAGCGTCAGCGAGCCGTCGAGCACTCGGGTGATGAGCTCACCGAAGAGCTGCCCCTTCGTCTCGGCCGGCATCGTCTTGCTGACGACGGAGCCCCAGAAGCCCTTCACGGTGAGCTGGCCGAAGATGACCTTGCCCGACGGGATCTCGAGCGTCGGCGACGCCATCGCGCCGAAGACGACGAGGGTGGCGTTCTCGCCCAGCACGGAGGCGATGTCGCCGGCGGCCTTGCCACCGACCGACTCGACGCCGGCGATGATCGGGGCGCCACCGGTGATCGCGGCGACCTGGTCCTGCCAGTCGTCGGCGTCGGTGGCGACGATGCGCTCGATGCCCTGCTCGCGGAGCTCGTCGACACCGGCGGCGCGACGGACGAGTCCGATCACGTTGATGCCACGGGCGGCGCCGAGCTGGGCGACCATGCGTCCGACCGCACCGTTGGCGGCGTTCTGGATGATCCAGTCGCCCTCGTGCAGGTCGAGCGAGTGCAGCAGGCTGATGGCGCTGAACGGCATCGAGACGAGCTGGGCTGCGGCCTCGTCGGTCATCGCGTCCGGCACCGGGACGAGCCCGGCGGCGTTCGCGGTGTAACACTCGGCCCAGACACCGAAGGCGCCGCCGGCGACGCGCTGGCCGACCTGCAGGTTCGTGACGCCCTCGCCGAGTGCCTCGACGACACCGAGTGCCTCGGTGCCCGAGGCGGCGGGCAGCTCCGGCTTGAAGCCGTAGGTGCCGCGGACGGTCCACAGGTCGTGGTTGTGGATGGGGGAGAGGACCGTGCGGACGAGGACCTCGCCGGCGCCGGGCGTCGGGACGGGGCGCTCCTGCACCTCGAGGACGTCGGCGGGCTCGGCGAAGGTCTCGTGGACGACGGCGCGCATGGTGGAGGGGGTGGTGGTGCTCATGGGTCAGTCCTCCGAGACGACGATGGTGACGTCGATGTTGCCGCGGGTCGCGTTCGAGTACGGGCAGACCTGGTGGGCCGCGTCGGCGAGGGCCTGGGCCTGGTCGTGCTCCAGGCCGGGGATGACGACCTCGAGCATGACGGCGAGCTGGTAGCCACCGTTGCCGTTCGGGCCGATCGACACGCGACCGCCGACGGACGAGTCGGTGATCTTCACCTTCTGGCTGCGGGCGACGCCCTGCAGTGCGGAGTGGAAGCAGGCGGCGTAGCCGGCGGCGAAGAGCTGTTCGGGGTTGGCGCCGTTGCCGGAGCCACCCATCTCCTTCGGGATGGCGAGGTCGAACTCGACCGTGCCGTCGCTCGTGGCGACGTGGCCGTTGCGGCCTTCGCCGGTGGCCAGGGCCTCGGCGGTGTAGAGGGTTTCCATGGGGTTCCTTCCTTGTGGGGCGGATCGTGAAGTTCGGGGGTGTGCGGCGTGCTCTCGCGCTCAACGACAGTTCACGGGCGCACGTGGCCGTGCGGTGTCGCTCAGCGCGAAACGGCGCCAGCGCCAGCGCCAGCGCCGGTGGTGTCGCGCTCGGGGTCGGCCGCCGCGTGCATCGTCTCGGTCAGCCGGTGCAGCGTCGCGATGAGCTCGGCGGCGGCACGTTCGTCGGCCAGGCCCATGCCTGCGGCGATCCGCGCGGGGATGCCGCTCAGCTCGGACCGCAGTTCGCGGCCTCGGTCACCGACGGTCACCGTGACGACGCGCTCGTCGGTGCTGCGGCGCTCGCGGCGGACCAGGTCGCTCTGCTCCATGCGGCGGAGCAGCGGCGAGAGGGTGCCGGAATCGAGCTGCAGGTGTTCCCCGAGGCTCGAGACGGTCTGGTCGCCCTCGACCCACAGGGTGACGAGCACCAGGTACTGCGGGTACGTCAGACCCCAGGGTTCGAGCATCGTGCGGTACGCCTGCGTGGTGGCGCGGGACGCCGCGTAGAGGGAGAAGCACACCATCTCGTCGGTCACGGGCATGCGTCCAGACTGTCACGCAACCCAGTTGTGTGCAACCTACATCGACGGTTCGCAGGCGAGCTCACAGCGGGCGACGGGCAGGTGGCCCACCTCGGCGAGTGCGGCCTGGGCATCCCGGAACGACGAGTAGGGCACGTGCACCCCGCGGACGTCCCGGTAGTCGGTCAGGCCCGGACCGGCCCAGTACACGACCCCGTCGTCACCGACCTCGGCGATCACCCGGCGGATCGCCCGCGCCGGGTCCGGCTCCTCGACGACCAGCGCGTCGTGCCCGCTCGTGCGCGCACCGTCGAGGATCGCCGCCCGGATCGGGGCCGGGTCCTCGAACCGCGGGTGGTGGTCGGCCACGATGACGACATCGGCCGCCTCGGCCGCCACCGCGCCCATCGCCGACCGCTTGCTCGGGTCCCGGTCGCCGTCCGCCCCGAGGACGATCCCGACCCGGCCCGGTGCGAACGCCCGCACCGCCTGCAGGCTCTTCGCGAACGCGTCCGGGGTGTGCGCGAAGTCCACGAAGACCCGGGGGCCGGTCGCCGCCGATGCGTCCGCCATCCGCCCGGGGACGACGACGTCGAGACGACCATCGGTCGCGTCGAGCAGGGCCGCGACGCGCACGCCGGCAGTCGCGAGCATCGCCACCGCCAGCCCCGCGTTCGCCGCCATGTGCACGCCGAGCAGCGGGAGGTCGAGGTCGAACGTCGTGCCGTCCGGTGCGGTCACGGTCGACCGGGTGCCGTCGGGCCGCTGCTCCCGCACCAGGACGGTCCAGTCGGCCCCGGCCGCGGGGTCGGTCGAGATCGTCGTGACCGGGACCGTCGCCCGCTCGACGATCCGGCGACCGGCGGGGGAGTCGAGCGACACCACACCGGCGCGCGACCGAGCCGGTGTGAACAGCAGGGCCTTGGCCGCCAGGTAGTCGTCCATGTCCGCGTAGTCGTCGAGGTGGTCGTGTGACAGGTTCGTGAACCCCGCCACGTCGAACACGACGCCGTCGGTGCGGTGGCGGGAGAGGCCCTGCGCACTCACCTCGAGCGCGGCACCGTCGACCCCGCCTTCGGCGGCGCGTGCCAGGAACGCGTGCAGTTCCGGGGCCTCCGGTGTCGTCAGCGCACTCGGCAGCGACTCGTCGTCGACACGGCGCTCCACCGTGCTGCTGATCGCCGACCGCCACCCGAGCCGACGCATCAGGGCGTCGAGCAGGTGCACCGTCGAGGTCTTGCCGTTCGTGCCGGTCACTCCGAACAGCGGGAACGGCAGCGACTCCGTGCCGGCGAGGAGCCGTGCGACGGCGCCCAGGCGTGCACGGACCTCCGGCACCACGACGACCGGCAGCCCGCTCCGTCGCGCCGCGGCCTGCCCGTCGGGGTCCGTCAGCACCGCGGCGGCACCGGCGTCGCGCGCCACCTCGGCGTACTGCGCGCCGTGTGCGACGCGGCCGGGGAGCGCGGCGAACAGCATCCCCGGCCGGAGCTCGTCGGTGGCGAGCGCCAGGCCGGCCACCGGGACCGCGCCGGCACCGGGACCGTCGACACCGAGCGCTCGGGCGAGCACGTCGAGTCGGACCGGGCGCGGCCGGTCCGGTCGGAAGGCGTGCGGCATCGCGGCTCCTCGTCGTGGGCGGACCCCGATGGTGCGCCGTGCTCCCGGAACGGCGTCCCAGGTCCGCCCGCAGCGCACGACGAACACGCCGACGACCCGGACGGTTAGGCTGACGTGACCCAAGATGAGCAGCAGCGACCTCGACACCACCACGACCCCCGGCAACGGATCGGCGTCGTCCCACGGCAAGACGATCCTGATCGGTGAGCACGCCGTGGTCTACGGCGCACCCGCTCTCGTCCTGCCGGTGCTCGACGCACGGGTCGTGGCGACGGTCACCCCGGTCGCCGCCGACGCCGAGCAGCCCGGTCACAGCCTGCAGTCGACCGTGCACACCGGCCCCCTCGACCTCGCACCCGCGGCCGTGATGCCGACCGTCACCGCCGTCACCGCGACCCTGCGCCACTTCGGGGTCACCGACCGCCACTTCCACGTCCGGGTCGACAGCGAGGTCCCGACCGCCCGCGGCATGGGCTCGAGTGCCGCGGTCGCCGCCGCCGTGACCGCCGCCGTCGCCGACGCCCTGGGCGAGACCCTCGACGTCGAGACCCACCACGAGCTCATCCAGGAGTGCGAACGCGTCGCCCACGGCCGACCGTCCGGCCTCGACGCCCGGGGCGTCGTCGCGTCCGCGCCGGTCTGGTTCGAGGGCGGGCAGATCGAACCCGTCACGCTCGGCGCCCGGTTCACCTTCGTCGTCGCGGACACCGGCGTTCCCGGGCACACCCGCGAGGCCGTCTCGGCCGTCCGCGCCCG
Organism: Curtobacterium sp. MCLR17_034; assembly: GCF_003234485.1. Lineage (NCBI taxonomy): Bacteria > Bacillati > Actinomycetota > Actinomycetes > Micrococcales > Microbacteriaceae > Curtobacterium > Curtobacterium sp. MCLR17_034. Next base: position 64,616 of record NZ_QKTH01000005.1, on the reverse strand, counting down.
CCACGACCAGGACCCGGTCGGTGTCGGCGCCGTGATCGACCGGATCGGTGCGCTCGCCCGTCGGGCACGGGGGACACTCGAGGACGGCGATGCCCAGGCTCTGGGTGCCACCATGGACGCCGCGCACGACCTGCTCAGCACACTCGACGTGTCGAGTGACGACCTGGACCGGCTCGTCGACGCCGCACGTGCTGCGGACGCCCTCGGCGCGAAGCTCACCGGCGGCGGGCGGGGCGGGTGCGTCCTCGCGCTCGCCGCGGACGACGACCACGCGGACCGCATCGCGGCCGCACTCCGCGGCGCAGGGGCCGCAGCCACCTGGACCACCACGATCGGAGCCCGCGCTTGCTGACAGCCACCGCCGTCGCGCACCCCAACATCGCCCTCGTCAAGTACTGGGGGAAGGCGGACGCGCAGCTCGCGCTGCCCGCCACGGGCAGCGTGTCGATGGGGCTCGACGTGTTCCCGACGACGACCACCGTCACGGTGGACGGCGGACGGGAGGCCCGTGACGCGTTCACGCTGAACGGTCACGTCGTCGACGACGGTGCGCTGGTGCGCGTGCAGCAGTTCCTCGACCTGGTGCGCGAGCTCGCCGGGTCGTCCGATCGGGCGTCGGTGGTGTCCGAGAACACCGTCCCGACCGGTGCCGGGCTGGCCTCGAGCGCGTCCGGCTTCGCCGCCCTGGCGACCGCGGCGGCCGCGGCCTACGGCCTCGACCTGTCGCCGCGCGACCTGTCCCGTCTGGCCCGTCGCGGTTCCGGCTCGGCCACGCGCTCGATCCCCGGCGGTGTCGCCGTCTGGCACGCCGGCGACGACCAGGGCTCCTTCGCCGAGCCGATCCCCGCCCCGCCGATGGCCATGGTCGTGGTCACGATCGACGCCGGCCCGAAGCCGATCGGGTCCCGCGAGGCCATGCGCCGCACCATCGCGACGTCGCCCTTCTACCCGGCCTGGGTGACCTCCACCACCGAGACCGTCGGCGACATGCTCACGGCCTGCGCGGCCGGCGACTTCACCCGCATCGGCGAGATCACCGAGAGCAACGCGCTCCGCATGCACGCGACGATCGAGGGCGCGTTCCCGCCGATCCGCTACCTCAACGCCCGCAGCGTCGCCGTGTTCGACGCCGTCGCCGAGCTGCGTGCCGGCGGCACCGAGGCCTACGCCACGGCCGATGCGGGCCCGAACGTCGTCGTGCTCACGAAGCCGCAGGACCGGGCGGCCGTCGCCGGGGCGCTCGCGTCGCTGGGGGACGTCATCGAGTCCGGCACCGGACCTGCCGCGCGGGTGCTCCGCTCCGAAGAGATCGGGAGCAATCCCGACCAGAAGGAGTCCGCGCAGTGATCGAGTTCCGTGCACACGGCAAGCTGTTCGTCGCCGGCGAGTACGCCGTCGTCGAGCCGGGCCAGCCGTCCGTCCTGATCGCCCTCGACCGCGCCATCACGGCGAAGGTGCGCGAGGGCCACGGCGCGGGCAGCGTGCACTCCGAGGAGTACGGGCACCTGCCGCTCACGTGGACCCGTGCCGAGGACGGCCTGGCGCTCGACCGTGAGCACCACCCCTACGACTACGTGATGGCCACGATCGACCTGGTCGAGAAGCTCCGCGCCGAGCACGGCATCGCCCCGCGGTTCCACGACCTGCGCATCGAGAGCCAGCTCGACGACGCCAGCGGCCGGAAGTTCGGACTCGGGTCCTCGGCCGCGGTCACCGTCGCCACCGTCGGTGCCCTCGACCGCTTCTACGGCATCGGCCTGACGCAGCGCCAGCGCTTCCAGGTCGCGCTGCTCGCCACCATCCGGGTGAACCCCCGGGCCTCCGGTGGCGACCTCGCCGCGAGCACGTTCGGCGGCTGGCTGCGCTACAGCGCCCCCGACCGCGAGCGCCTCGCCGCGATGCTCGGCGACCACGCCGTTTCCGCGATCCTGACCGACGCCGACGCGTGGGACGGCTTCGACGTCCAGCGGTTGCCCGCCCCCGAGAACCTGCAGCTGCTCGTCGGCTGGACCGGCTCGCCCGCGTCCACCACGAAGCTCGTCGACGTGGTGCGTCGGCACCGCAACGGCGGGTACCAAGCGTTCCTCGACGAGAGCCGCAGCGCCGTCGACGACCTGACCACGGGCCTCCAGACCGGCGACGCCGAGCGCACGCTCGGTGCCCTCCGACGCGCCCGTGGTCTGCTGCAGCGTCTCGGCGACTCGGTCGGGTCGAAGATCGAGACCGAGCGTCTCGCGACCCTGTGCGACGTCGTCGAGGCGGCGGGCGGGGCGGCGAAGCCGTCCGGTGCCGGCGGCGGCGACTGCGGCATCGCGCTCGTCCCGGCGGACACCGACCCCGCCGGCATCCACCGCGCCTGGGAGGCGCACGACATCAGACACCTCAGCGTCGCGGTGCGAGCACCAGAAGGAGCCCTCGATGAGTGACCTGCTCACACCGATCCCCACCAAGTGGGTCGGCCCGATCCGCGTCAGCGGCAACGCCGTGCAGGGGGAGCACGAGGTCCCCCTCGCCACCTACGAGTCGCCGCTCTGGCCGTCCGTCGGCCGCGGCGCCCGCATCTCGCGCATGGTCGAGGACGGCATCGTCGCGACCGTCGTCGACGAGCGCATGACCCGCTCCGTCGTGGTCCGCGCCGACAGCGCCGCAGCAGCCCACGTCGCCGCGGGGCAGATCCTCGCGCGCCAGGACGAGCTCGCCGCGATCGTGTCCGGACAGAGCCGGTTCGCCAAGCTCATCGAGGTGCACCCGGAGATCGTCGGGGACCTGCTGTTCCTGCGCTTCGCGTTCACCACCGGCGACGCCTCCGGCCACAACATGGTCACGCAGGCGGCGGACAAGCTGCTGCCGGCGATCCTGGACTGGCAGCCGGGCCTGCGGTACGTCTCGGTCTCGGGCAACTTCTGCACCGACAAGAAGGCCACCGCGGTGAACGGCATCCGTGGCCGCGGCCGCAACACCATCGCCGAGATCGTGATCCCCGGCGAGGTCGTCGAGAAGCGCCTGCGGTCGAGCACCGCGCGCATCGTCGAGCTGAACATCGCGAAGAACCTGATCGGGTCGACGATCGCCGGGGCCATCCGCTCGGCGAACGCGCACTACGCGAACATGCTGCTCGGCTTCTACCTGGCCACCGGGCAGGACGCCGCCAACATCGTCGAGGGCTCGCAGGGCATCACGAGCGCCGAGGACCGCGACGGCGACCTGTACTTCGCGACCTCGCTGCCGCACCTGATCGTCGGCACGGTCGGCAACGGCAAGGGCGGGGACCTGCCCGTCGTCGAGGACGCTCTGGTGCGCCTCGGTTGCCGCGAGGACCGCGAGCCGGGCGGGAACGCCCGCCGCCTCGCCGCCCTGTGCGCCGCGACCGTCCTGTGCGGGGAGCTCTCGCTCCTCGCCGCACAGACCAACCCGGGGGAGCTGATGGCCGCCCACGTCGCCATGGAACGCCGCGGCACGAAGCCCGCAGGGGGTGCCGCATGACCGGCGTCGGCATCCACGACATCGCGATCGCGACCGGGCACCACGTGCTCGAGCTCGACGACCTGGCCGAGCGGCTCGGCGTCGACCCGGCGAAGTACCACGTCGGCATCGGGCAGGACGCCTTCAGCGTGCCCGCGCCCGACGAGGACATCGTCACGATGGGCGCCGCCGCCGCGAAGGAGCTCATCGACCGGCACGGCGTCGAGGGCATCCGCACGGTGCTGTTCGCCACCGAGTCCGGCGTCGACCAGTCGAAGGCCGCCGGCGTGTACGTGCACGGCCTGCTCGGGCTGCCGAAGGCCGTCCGCGTGGTCGAGCTGAAGCAGGCCTGCTACGGCGGGATGGCCGCGGTGCAGCTCGCCCTCGGCATCGTCGCGCGCGCCCCGCACGAGCGGGTGCTCGTCATCGCCGCCGACGTCGCCCGGTACGACGTCGACACCCCTGCCGAGCCGACGCAGGGTGCCGGTGCCGCCGCGATCCTGGTGTCCGCCGACCCCGACCTGATCGAGATCGAGCCGGCGGCGGGCGTCTACACGGCGGACGTCGACGACTTCTGGCGCCCGAACGACCGCTCCACCGCACTGGTCGACGGTCGGCTCTCGGTGAGCGCGTACGTCAACGCGTTCGTCGGTGCCTGGGACGACCTGACGGAACAGGGCGGCCCGGCGTACGACGACATCGCCCGGTTCGTGCACCACCAGCCCTTCACCAAGATGGCGATCAAGGCGCACCGCAAGCTCACGCAGCACGTCGGCGCACCGTTCGACGAGGCCGACCTGGCGATCGGGTTCACCTACAACCGGCAGACCGGCAACACCTACACGGCGTCGCTCTGGATCGGGCTCGCAGCACTGCTCGACCTGGACGACGACCTGGCGGGGGAGCGGCTCGGCCTGTTCAGCTACGGCTCCGGCAGCGTCGGTGAGCTCATCACCGGTACCGTCCGGCCCGACTACCGCGAGCACCGCCGTGCGGGTCGCGTGCGGTCGCTGCTCGAGGCGCGGGTCCCGCTGACGGTCGACGCGTACCGCGCGCTGCACGCCGCGGGTGCCGCCACCAGCGAGGACGTCGAGCGTCCGCGGGTCACGACCGCGCCGTTCCGCTTCGCGGGCGTGCGCGGCGGCGCGCGGCACTACGAGGCGTCGGCGCAGCCGGAGTAGCCGGCCTGCGCCCACCAGCCCCTCGCGAAAGCGACAGATCCCCGCGGAACATCCGCGGGGATCTGTCGCTCTCGGGGACCGGACCCGGATCGTGCGCCGGGATCTGTCGCTTGCTCGGGACGGACGGGAGGCCCGTGGCGGCGTCGCCACGGGCCTCCCGTCCGTCTGCTGGTCACGCTGCGGACAGGACCTCGCGTTCCAGCCGCTGGTAGCTGGCCTCCATGCCCTCCGTCATGCCGGTCGCGAGGATCATGTCCCGCTGTTCCCGGTCCGGGTAGGTGATGAGCAGCGTCATGAGCGTGACGCCGTCGTCCTCGTCGAACTGCAGGTCGTTCGTGTTCGGTGGGAAGGGCGCCCCGGTCATGCGCTCGGTCGACACCATCCGGCGTTCGGGTTCGACGACGAGGTTCTCGCCCTCGAACCCGAAGGGTTCGCCCTCGGTGTCACCCGTCGGCGCCCAGGCCTGCCGGAACGCGCCGCCCGGGGTCAGGTCGTTCTCGTACACCGTCATCTCCCACCCGTCGGGGCCGAGCAGCCACCGGCGCACCAGGTCGGGCTCGGTGTGCGCGCGCCAGAGCAGGTGCCGTGGCGCCGCGAACGCCCGGGTGATCCGGACGTGGGTGTCGTCGAGGACCTCGGTCTCGGTGCCCGCACCGAGGGCCCACTCGCGCAGGTCGGCGAGCACCCGGTCGAGCTGGCCGAAGGCCTGCTGGTAGCCCTCGAGCATGCCCATCTCGAGCATCGCGTCGAGGTCGGCGCTCGAGGCGAACGAGGACACCACGGTGACCCGCGAGCCGTCGTCCGCCGGCCCGAACGACAACACGGTCTCGCTGGTGGGGAGCGACTCGTCGACCGTGCCCTCCGGGTCGGTGAACAGGTCGCGGAAGACGATGCGACGGTGCTCGTCGACCTCGGTGACCTGCCACACGGCGTGGAACCGCTCGCCCTGCGGAGACGTCATCCGGTAGTCGGCCCGGCCGCCGGGGCGCAGGTCGAACGTCGTGAAGGTCGCGGGGAACCCGGGCGGTCCCCAGAACCGCTCGAGCTGGCGTGGGTCGGCGAAGGCGGCCCAGAGGCGTTCGACGGGGACGGGGAACTCGGCGACGAGGGTCATCGAGAGGGTGTCGGGATCGGTGTGGACGGACGTGGTGGGCATCATCGCTCCTGGTGTCGTCGGGTGTCGTCTGGTGCTGGGTGTCCGGACGCGTCGCCGTCGAGCACGTCGCCGAGGCGGTCCATCCGGGTGTGCCAGAGGCGGCCGTAGGCGTCGAGGAGCGCACGGATCCGGTCGAGCTGCTCCGGCTCGGCGCGCACGATGCGGGTGCGGCCGCGGGCCTCCTTGCTCACGAGTCCGGCTCCTTCGAGGACGGCGACGTGCTTCTGGACGGCGGCGAACGACATCGAGTAGGCGTCCGCGAGCTCGCTCACGGACGACGACCCGACGAGCGTGCGCCGGACGATGTCGCGACGGGTCGCGTCGGCCAGTGCGTGGAACACCCGGTCGACCTCGGCGTCGGACAGTTCGATTCGTACAACCATTTGGTTGTAGGTTACGTCCGGCCGGTCTCGTCCACAAGGGGGACCTGCCGGTAGTCTTGCCGCGGAGATCGGAGGGGCGATGGCGGAGCAGCTGGGTGCGTCCGGTGCCGTCCGTGCCCTCGTCGCCACCCTGCCCCGTGCGCCACAGCTGTCCGACGTGGTGACCTGCGTCGGTCGGATGGTCGGCAAGCCCACGCGCGTCGTCGACGTCGACGGCCCGAGCTGGGGTCCGCTCACCGCGCTCGTGTCGCAGTTCGAGCACGAGAACCTGGTGCTCGTACCGGCCGACGCGCCGCCGCTCTACCGCATGCACTGCGTGCTGCACGAGCTCGGGCACCTGGTGCACGGCGACGTCGGCACCCCCACCCCGTCGTCGGTCGCCGAGTTCGCCGCCGGGGGCCACTTCTGCCGTCGCGCGCTCGACGCCGACTCCGGGCTCGTGAGCATCTCCGACGACGACGAGCACTTCGCCGAACGGTTCGCCTACGAACTCGCGACGGTCCTGCTCGCCGGGGCCACGGGCGCGGACGAGCGGGCCTACGGCTGATGGCCGTCCTGCACGCCGCGGCCTTCTGGTTCGCGGCGCTGATCTTCCTCGCCCGCACGCCGTACGTGCTGCGGAACCCCCGTGGTCGGGCGGCCTGGGGCGCCACCGGCGTCGGGGCGCTCGGGCTCCTGACCCTCGGCAGCGTCGTGCCGCAGCCGGTGCTCGACGGAGCCCTGGGCGGTTCGAACCTCATCAACCTGGTGCAGAACGTCTGCGCGACCGTTGCGTTCTGGCTGATGCTGCGCGCGAGCACCGACGACCTGCCGGAGCGCCCGGTGCTCGCCAGGCCGGCGGCGCTGCTCGTCGTGGTCGTGGCGTTCACGGTGCCGTTCCTGCTGGTCGAGGAGCGCGGCGGGACCGACTTCCACTTCATCGTGCGCGAGATCGAGCAGACCCCGATGTGGCTCTACGGGACGGTGTACATGGTGGGCGTGGGACTGATCGCCGCGACGACCCTGCGCCGTGGCGTGCTGCAGAACCCGGTGGCGCTCGTGGTGTTCCGCGTCGGGCTCGCCCTGGTCGTCGTGGCGAGCGTCGACGAGGTCGCCTCGCTCACCGCCGACCACTTCGGGCTCTTCCCGGCCGGGGTGCGGGACGGCCTGCGCCTGGCCTTCGACCCGCCGTTCTACCTCGGCATCGTGCTCATCGTCGTGGCGATGGCCTCGCTGACGTTCCGGCGGTGGGGCCGTGACCTGCGACACCGCGGGCACCACCGGCGCCTGCGGCGCATCGCCCGTCGGCACGCGGTGCGGGCGGTCGAGCGGCCGGGGGACCCGCAGGCCCGGACCTACGACCTGGTCATCGCGATCCGCGACGCCGAGGTGCAGGGCCGGACCCTCGACGACGCCGAACTCGCGCAGGTGCGGTCGGCGGAACGGACCCTGACCCGGAGCCTCGGAGGATGACGGCGTGACGATCGTGTGGTGGGTGCTCGGAGCGCTCGTGGTGCTGGTGGCGGTGTGCCTGGTCGGCCTGGTGGTCCTGGTCGTCCTGCGGAAGGTCGTCGGCAGGATCGTGCTGCCCGGTGGCGACCGGTGGACGCCCGTGCTCGAGTCCGACGCGGACTCCGTCCGCCTGCCGATCACCGACGACACCGTGCGGCCGGGGGAGTACGGGCTGTGGCACGACGGCCCGGGGCACACCACCGTCGGGCCGGTGCTCGAGGTCGACGAAGCCGCCGGGTTCGTGCGCCGGGCCGTGGTGCGGACGACCGGCGCGGTGTCGTCGCGGGTGCGGTGGAGCGGGCACGTGCACCCGGACCCGGCGGCGATGGAGGTCGACTGGTCCGAGGTGTCGCTGCCGACGCCGGTGGGGCCGGCGCCCGCGTGGGTGGTGCGGCCGGGGCCCGGCGGCGCTGGGCGCCCCGACCCCGTGGCCGCCCGCACCTGGGCCGTCCACGTCCACGGGATCCGGACGACCCGGGTCACCGCGCTCCGGACCGTCCCCGCGGCGCTCGAACTCGGCTGGACCTCGATCGTCCCGTCGTTCCGCGGCGACGGCGAGGCGCCGTGGGAGGGCCGGGCCTCACACCTCGGAGCCCGCGAGTGGGCGGACGTCGAAGTGGCGCTCGACCACGCCGTCGCGAACGGCGCCGAACGGCTCGTCATCGTGGGGTGGTCGATGGGCGCGACGATCACGCACGAGCTCCTCGCCCGCTCGGCGCACCGCGACCGCCTGGCTGGGATCGTGCTCGTCGCCCCGGCACTGGACTGGGCCGTCACCGTCAGGTCCCAGGCCCGCCGCGCGGGACTGCCGGGTTTCGTGGTGCGTGCTGCCCTCGGGGCGATGGCGACGCCGGTCCTCTGCCGGACGGTGGGGCTGCGGTCGCCGGTCGACGTGCGCGCGCTGTCCTGGTTGCGCGCACCCCGGCCGCTGCCACCGACCCTGCTCATCCACTCCACCGGCGACACCACGGTGCCGTTCTCGGCCAGTCAGGAGTTCGCTGATGCCCACCCCGGCACCGTGACACTGGCGGTCAGCGAGCCGGCCGAGCACGCCTGGGAGCGCAACGTCGACGCGGTCTGGTTCGACCGCACCATCACGAACTGGGCGTCCGGCCTCGCGCACACCGGAGCGCAGGAGTAGAAGGAGCCATGGGGCAGCTCATCTACGACGGCCGACCGCTCGACCTGCGGATCGACGACCGCGCGCTCACGCACCTGCAGATCGTCATCGTCAACATGCTCCGGCGTGACCACCGCTTCGCGTTCTCGTGGAAGGACGACGTCGTCCACGGCAACGGTCGCAGCACGATCTGGCTGCACCCCAACGTGAGCCTGCACTTCAAGTTCACCGGCAGCCGGGTGCCGTCGATCAACCGCAGCTGGCTCGAGGACCTCTACGCCTCGGCTACCTCGGGATCGGGGCTCGTGCTGACGCCGGAGCCGGCGGACACCAGCACGGCGGCCGACTCGGCGTGGTCGCGGGCGGTGGCACCAGGCGACGCGGACGACGCCTCGGGGACACCGAGCGGGAGCACCGCGCGCTGATCCCGGCGCGGTAGCACAGCGGGCTGATCCGGGTCAACGGGTTCCGCTCGAACTCCGCACCTCGTACGGTTTCCGTACCGCGGTTCGCTGTCGTCCCCCTGCACCAGCCTGCTCGGGCGCCGGTGCTGGCAGTGTCCGCGGCAGGAGGGGAACCCGAACAGCCCGTGACGCACAGCGAGTCCGGTGCCGACCAACCACCGGTGACCGAGACGAGCGAGGGACGTGAGTCCCGGATCAGGGGACTCCCTGCTCGGGTCACCGACGCCACGCGTCGGTGATGCGTGCGTCACGCTGCAGGGCCCGCCGGTCCGCCCCCATCGACCGGCGCTCCTCCGGGACCGCCCCGGCCATCGGATTCGGGTTCCGTGGCCGGGGCGGACTCATCAGATCTGCACGCGGCTCAGTAGACGTCGCGCACGTACCGCTTCGCGCGGCGCATGTCGGCCAGGTACGCCTGCGCGTCGTCCTCGCCGCGCCCGCGTCCGGTCCGGATGACCTGGAGCAGCGCGGCCTCGACGTCCTTCGCCATGCGTGAGGCGTCGCCGCAGACGTACACGTGGCCGCCGTCCTCGAGCCAGGCGAACAGCTCCGCCGACCGCTCGAGCATCCGCGTCTGCACGTAGACCTTCTCGGCCTGGTCGCGCGAGAACGCCAGGTCGAGGCGGTCGAGCACGCCCTGTTGCTGCAGCTCGGTGAGCTCGTCCTGGTACACGAAGTCGGTGTCCCGGTGCTGGTCACCGAAGAACAGCCAGTTGCGCCCCGTCGCCCCGGACACCGCGCGCTCGTGCAGGAACCCGCGGAACGGCGCGACTCCGGTGCCCGGTCCGATCATGATCATCGGGGCCGACTCGTCCGCCGGTACCCCGAACGACGCGTTCGGCTGCAGGTAGACGTCGACGGTGCCGTCCGGGTCGACCCGGTCGGCCAGGAACGTCGACGCGACTCCCGCGTACATCCGGTGCGGGTTGCCGTAGCGCACCGACGCGATGGTCAGGTGGATGCGGTCCGGGTGCGCCAGCGGGCTCGACGAGATCGAGTACTGCCGCGCCTGCAGCGGCCGCAGGTTCGGCAGCAGCTCGTCGAGTCCCGGGGCGGCCGGTCCGGCGTCGCGGAGCAGGTCGAGGACGTCGCGTCCCCAGAGCCAGCGGTCCAGCTCGTGCTTGTCGCCGTGCGCCACGACGGCCGCGAGCTCGCTCGACGGCGCGCGCTGCACCAGGTCGGCGATGAGGTCCTTCGAGGGCGTCCGGATCTCACGGTCGGTCCGCAGGACCTCGGTGATCGGCCGGCCGTCGAACGCCTCGCCGCCGTTCGCGCCGACCTGCTCGAGCATGTCCGCCACGAAGACCTCGTCGTTCACGGGCACGACCGCCAGGGCGTCGCCGGCCGCGTACTCGATGCCCGAGTCACCGAGGTCGAACTCGTAGTGCCGGATCTCCTTCGCGCTGCGCGGCGAGGAGAGCAGCCGGTTCTCGACCAGGCGTGACGGGTACGGGTTGCGCTTGTTCCACTGCGACCCCGGCCGGGAGGCACGGCTCGCGCCCGCCCCGCCGGTCGCGGCGGCACCGTCGCCGGCACCACCGCCCGTGGTCGCGCCGGGTGCAGCCGTCGCGCCGGCCTCGGCGGCGAGGCGGTCGAGGACCGCCGCGGTCCACAGCGCGGCCGGGTCCTCGAAGTCGACGTCGCAGTCGACGCGGTCGTGGATCCGGGTCGCGCCGAGCTGCTCGAACCGGGTGTCGAGGAGCTTTCCGGCCTGGCAGAACTCGTCGTAGCTCGTGTCGCCGAGGCCCAGGACGGCGTACTGCAGCCCCTCGAGCCGCGGCACGGTGCTCGCCTGGATCGCGTCCCAGAACAGCCCGGCGTTGTCGGGCATCTCGCCCTCGCCGTAGGTCGAGGTGACGACGAGCACGTGCGACATCTCGGCGAGCTGCTCTGGGGTGACGGCGTCGAGCGCACTGGCACGACCGCCGAGTCCGCGGGCCTTCGCGCCGGCGACGAGCTCGTCGGCCAGGAACTCGGCGTTGCCGGTCTGGGTGCCGAAGAGCACGTCGATCGTCGTCGTGGGCGCGCTGGCCGCGACCTTCTTGCCGGCGGCGGCGATGCCCGCGATGAACCCGGCGAGCCAGGACTCCTGGGCGGCCGAGAACGGTGCGTCGACGGGGATCAGCGACCCGGTCGGGGGGAGCAGGCTCACGCGGTCACCGCCTCGGTCGGCGCCTGCGGTGCACGGCGGGCGATGTCCTCGAGCGCCGCGGTAGCGAGCAGCTCGTCGAAGCGGGCTTCGCGGACGCGGCCGTCGTTCTTGGCGTTCTGGTGCATGATCCACCCCGTGGTGCCCGGCGCGTCCATGCTGCGGTTGTTCCGCTGCGTGAGCGCGCGCTTGTAGTCGTCGAGCCGCTTGATCGCGATGAGCGTCGCGAGCTGGTCGTCGGCGAACCGGTCGAGCGTGCCGCGCAGGTACTTCACGACGCGCTGCTTGACGGAGAAGTCCTCGGTGAGCACGAGGTTCTTGACGGCCTCGGCCACTCGCGGGTCGGCGCTGCCGAGCGCACCCGGGACGCGCTCGAGGGCGACGTCCTGGGCGACCCCGAGCACCGTGTACGACGACAGCAGCGAGAACATGTCCTCGCCCTGGTCGCCGAGCGCCGGGGCACGGCCGTCGAGCACCGTGCGCTGGTCGCGGTAGTCGAGCTTGAACGCGCGGAGCTTGTCGGTGGCGATGGAGGTCGCGAGCTCGTCGAGGAGCTCGGGCCGGGTCGCCGCCGCGAGGATCTCGCCGGCGTCCTGCGTGAGCAGCAGGGCACGCGGCATGCCGACGTACACGTGCGCGCGGGCGGTGTCCCACTCGGCGAGCAGCCGCTCGGCCAGGGCCGAACCCGTCGCCTCGAGGTGCCACTCGAGCAACAGGCGGGCGGCAGCCTCGTGGAACGCACCGCGCTCGGTGTCGGTGACCGGGAACACCAGGAGCGAGTCCGTGCTGGCACGCTCGGCGACCTGGCCGGAGGGGTCGTACTGGTACAGGAACCCGCCGGACATGCCGTTGCCGAGGCCCTTGCCGAACGCACCGAGGTTGAACACGGCGCCGCCGGTCATGTACTCGCAGCCGAAGTCGCCGAGGCCCTCGACCACGGCGGTCGCGCCGGAGTTGCGGACGGCGAACCGGTCGCCGGCCTCCCCTTCGACGAAGGTGCGGCCGCCGGTGGCCCCGAACAGTGCGAAGTTGCCGACCAGCACGTTGCCGCCCTGTTCGGCGCTGCCGCCACCGGGCGCGCGGACGATGATCCGTCCGCCGCTCTGGCTCTTGCCGACGCCGTCGTTCGCGGTGCCGGTGTGCTCGAGCACGACGCCGTCGTTGTTGAAGACCCCGTAGGACTGCCCGGCCGAGCCCTGCGTGCGGATCGTGACCGCGCCGTCCACCAGTCGGCGGCGTCCGCGGTCGTCCGTCGTCACGGCGGGCAGCCCCTGCACGTCCTCGGCGCGGAGCTCGTGGTTGAGCAGACGCTCGAGGTCGATGCCGAGCTGGCCGCCGACCGACTTGTCGGCGTTGCCGAGCAGCACGCCGTGCACGAGCACGTGCTCCTGCGCGTGGTCGACGAGGGCGGTGCGGACGCGCTCGAGCAGGGCGTCGTCGGTGTGGAAGTCCTTCTCCAGGTACTCCGGGTCAGCGACGACCTTCTCGGGCACCTGGGCGAGCAGGGCACGGGCGTCGAGCCGGCCGACGCTCGCCGGGTGGTCCAGGAGCTGCAGCAGGTCGGTCCGGCCGCGGGCCTCGCGCAGGGAGCGCAGGCCGAGCCGGGCCAGGATCTGCCGCACGTCGTGGGCGATGTTGAGCAGGTACTGCGCGAGCGCGCGGGGGTCGCCCTCGAACGCCTCGGCGTTCGTGGTCAGGCCCGCCGGGCACTTCACGTTGCAGTTCTTCGCCATCACGCAGCCGAGCATCATGAGCGCGGTCGTGCCGAACTCGAAGCTGTCGCCGCCGAGCAGGGCGCTCGTGACGACGTCGCTGCCGGTCTGGTGCGCACCCGAGCAGCGGAGCGTGACCTTCTGGCGCAGGCCGTTCGCGACCAGGGCCTGGTGCACCTCGGCGACGCCGATCTCCGCGGAACGGCCGGCGTACTTCAGGCTGGTGACGGCCGCAGCGCCCGTGCCGCCGGTGTTGCCGGCGACGTTGATCACGTCGGCGCCGGCCTTCGCGACGCCGACCGCGATGGTGCCGATGCCCTCGGACGAGACGAGCTTCACGATCACCCGGACGCGGGCGGCCTTGCAGTCGTGGATGAGCTGCGCGAGGTCCTCGATCGAGTAGGTGTCGTGGTGCGGCGGCGGCGAGATCAGCTCGACGCCGGGCGTGCCACCGCGGGCCGCGGCGATGTCCACCGTGACCTTGGGTGCGGGCAGCTGGCCACCCTCGCCGGGCTTCGCGCCCTGGCCGATCTTGATCTCGAGCTCCTCGAGCATGGGGTCGGCGAGGTAGCCGGCCCAGATGCCGAACCGGCCCGAGGCGAACTGCTTGATGCGGGAGCCGCGGATGGTGCCGTAGCGGGAGTGGTGCTCGCCGCCCTCACCGCTGTTCGACATGCCGCCGACCATGTTCGTGCCGTGTGCGACGGCCTCGTGGGCGGTGGCGACGAGCGCGCCGTGGCTCATCGCACCGGACGCCAGGGTCCGGGTGATCTCGTGGGCCGGCTGCACCTCGTCGAGCTCGACGCTCGCCGGGGCGCTCTGCAGCAGCGCGAGCAGGGCGACGGCCGCACCGGTGGCGCGGAGCGTCACCCCGGTGTCGTCGACGGCGTCGACGTCGATCTGTCCGGGGTGGAGCAGCGCGAGGCCATCCGCCAGGGCCGCGTGGCGCAGTGCACCCGTGGTCCCCGTCGACGTGAGCTCCAGGCGGAACCGCTCCGTGCCTCCCGGCAGGTCCTGGTCGTCCGACGGACGCGAGCCGGAGAGCCCGCGCACGGTGACGCTGGCGTTGCCGCTCGTCGAGAAGCGGCCGAGCTCGCGGGCGAAGTCCTCGGCCGTGTCGATGCCGGTGACGTCGGCGGGCAGCGCGAGCACGTCGCGGAGCGCGGCGGGGCGGCGGGATCGCTCGTCGTGGGTCGTCTGCAGGAACGTGACGTAGCCCGGCGTGATGCGGTGCGCGTCGATCTCGGCGTCGCTCAGCCGGTCGTACCCGGTGTTCCGGTACGCGGCGTCGGTGATGCCGAACGAGTCGTCGAGCTGGCCGAGCGTGAGCAGGCGCAGCGCGTCGGAGTCGCCGGAGCGTTCGAAGGCCGGGCGCTCCTCGGTCATGCCGCCGAACCCGCGGACGCTCGCGACGCCGAAGGAGTGGCCGGCACCGTCGGAGCGTTCCTTGAACAGCCCGAGCAGCGGGACCTGGCCCTCGGACGCCACCGAGCGGGCACGCTCGTGCCAGTCCGTCGCCGCCTGTGCGATGCGCGCGAAGCCGACGCCGCCGACCGGTGCCTGCATGTGCGGGAAGATCCGCGCGAGCACGTCATCGCCGGTGTCGAGGTAGTTCGGCTCGAAGAACTCGCCACCGATGTAGCTCTCGGCGGTGCACAGGCCGACGCGGCCCATGGTCTTCGCCAGGGCCTTCTCGGCGGCCTTGCGGAACTGCTTGAGTGCCAGGTCGGTCGCGGTCAGCTCGCCGGCGGGTGCGGGTGCGGCGGGGTACTTCTCCTCCGCACGCAGCCGAGCGCTCAAGCTGTACACAGCGGCGGCACCGAAGCCCAGCGCGGTCGCGACGTGGTGTGACGATGGCAGCTGACCGCTCTCCGCGACGACGGACACCCGCAGGCGCAGACCGGTCTCGATGAGCCGCTGGTTGACGGCGGCCACGGCCAGGATCACGGGGAGGGGCGCATGGGTCGACGACACCTCGCGGTCGGTCACGACCGCGATCCCGCCACCGCGCGCCGCGAACGCCTCGATTGCGTCGCACAGGGCGTCCAGCGCGCCGCGCATCGCGTCGGCGTTGGCCTGCTCGTCGGCGGGCACCGGCACGTAGAGCATGTCGAAGCGCTCGAGCGGCACGATGTCCTGCTCGCGCAGGCGCACCATGTCGAGGTGCCCGAGGATCGGCGACTGCACGACGAGCTGACGCCCCGTGGTGCCCGTGCCGTCCGGCGCGGTGCTGTCCAGCTTCGGGCCGAGGGCGACGCGCATCGACATCCCGTCGGCCTCGCGGATCGAGTCGAGCGGCGGGTTCGTCACCTGGGCGAAGCGCTGCGAGAAGTACTTCGCCATGCCGCCCTCGGTGTCGCTCAGGGCGTTGATCGCGTTGCCGTAGCCCATCGCCGAGATGCGCTCCGACCCGTTCTGCAGCATCGGGTCGAGCATGAACCGGAAGCTCTCCTGGTTCAGCGAGTACGCCACGTACCGACCCGCGAGCGACAGGTCGCCGTCGTAGCCCAGGGTGGACGTCGTGCGCTCGTAGTCCGGAGCGGGCACGTCGTCCAGGTTCACGCGGGCGGCGTCGAGCAGGGTGCCGTAGTCACGGCGGCCCGCGAGCATGTGCAGCACCTCGCCCGTATGCATGCGGGTGCCGGTGCGGTGGTCGACGACGAGCATGCCGCCGGCCTCGATGCGGCCGCGGTGCACGACCTCGTCGGCGTCGAACTCGACCTGGCCGGCCTCGGACGACACCATCAGGTACTCGGCCGTCTCGACGGTGCGCAGCGGGCGCAGGCCCAGGCGGTCGAGGCGGGCGCCGACGACGTCGCCGTCGCTGAAGATCACGGCGGCGGGGCCGTCGTTCTTCTCCTCGTACAGCGAGAAGTACTCGAGCATGTCCCGGACGTCCGGCGTCAGCGTGCGGTCGTTCTCCCACGCCGGCGGCATGAGCGAGACCACGGCCTCGACGATCTCGAGCCCGTCGTCGAACACGCGGCTCTGCAGGGTCTGGTCGAGTCGGCTCGAGTCCGACTGGCCGGGCGGACGCACGATGCTCCGGGTGCGGGCCCGCGCGAGCGCCTCGTCCGACAGCCGGTTCTTGCGGTCGGTGTTCAGCTCGCCGTTGTGCGCCATCAGGCGGAACGGCTGCGCCATCGTCGGGTGCGGCTCGGTGTTCGTCGAGAACCGGGTGTGGAAGTACAGCGTCCGCACCGAGTGCCGGGGGTCGCGCAGGTCGGTGAAGTACCCGATCACCTCGCCGGAGTTCAGCCGGCCCTTCAGGATCTGGGTCCGGGCGCTGAGCGACAGCGGGTACAGAGCGGCGTGCTCGGCGCGCTCGGCGGCTGCCTGGGCGTAGGAGACCGCCTCGATGGCGAGCAGGGCGCGGTTCGCGGCGGCGTCGACCTCGGTGCGGTCCCAGTCGGACGGAGCACGGAAGACCCACTGCACGATCGGCAGCTGGTACTGCTCGGCCTCGGGGCGCGCGACCGAGTGGTCCACCGGGACGTCACGGACCAGCAGCAGCTCGAAGCCCTCGGCCGTGATGGCGTCCGTGACGGTCTGCTCGGCACGGGCGCGCTCGTCGGTGCCGTCCGCTCCGTCGCTGCTCGGCACGAAGCAGTTCGCGACGCCGAAGTGCCCGGCGCGCAGCTGCTCGCCGGTGATGGCGCTGAAGAACTCCACCGACAGGTCGATGCTGACGCCTGCGCCGTCACCGACACCCTCGGCGGACTTGCCGCCGCGGTGCGGGATGGAGCACAGCGCTTCGTCGCCCTTGCGGATGACGTCGTGGCTCGGCGTCCCGTCGAGACGGGTGATGAAACCGACGCCGCAATCGCTCGATTCGCGGGCAGGGTCGTAGAGACCGAAAGAGGTGGGGTTCACGTGCGGGTCCAGTGGGGCGTTGCCGGCAGCGGACGGCGCGGGCTGCATCGATGGAGCGCTCGCCGCGGGCAGACCGATGGTGGCAGTCGGGCCCTGTGGGGTGGTGGTGCGGTAGGGCGATGCTACGGCTTGGTATACCGACCGTGCAACACGGGTGGTGGGCGTGTGATGGTGTCGCACCGTGCGGGTCTGTTCGGCTGGTGCGAGGTTGCACGCTCGGTGCGAGTTCGTAGCGCTGCACGGAGCGTGCAACCTGGCACGGGATGGCCGACGCCGCACGGTGCGGCGTGCCGCGGGCGCCTTGCAACCCTGCACCGGGTGGGTGACCCGGCACGGTGTCAGGCAGCGCGGTCGCCGGTGCGCTCGTGGGCCGCGATCGATTCGGTGACCGCCGTGCTGGCGTCGGCCGCCGGGGTGGTGCCGGGGCGGATGAGCTCCGGGCGTCGGCGACCACGGAACACCCACGCCTTGAACAACACGAACCGCACGCCGGTCGCCACCAGGTTGGCTGCCGTCAGCACCGCGATCTCCGCACCGTGCGAGGCTCCCGGCACCGACGCGTGCAAAACCACGAGCGACCCCGACGTGATGGCCCAGGCGATGCCGAACACGACCAGACCCTGCACGTGGTGCCGACCGGCTCCCGCACGGCCCCGCACCCCGAACGTGAACCTCCGGTTCAGTGCGGTGTTGCCGATCGCCGTGACCAACAGCGCGAGGAAGTCCGCGGTCTGGGCGCCGATCGCCGGCCGGAACAGGGCGTACAGGGCAGCGAACGCCAAGGTCGAGAGCACCCCGATCGCCCCGAACCGCACGACCTGCCCCAGGAACCCCACGCTCGGTGGGGTGAACGGCTGCCGACCGATCGCCGCGTAGACCGTGCTGATCGGCACCCGCCCGGTGGCGATGTTCCTCGACACCCGCCACATGCCCTTCAGGTCCTCGGTCGCGGTCGACGCGATGTGCACCGAGGAGTTGACGTCGTCGACCCAGTCGACGGGGACCTCGTGGATGCGGAGTCCCGCGTGCTCGGCCAGCACGAGCAGTTCGGTGTCGAAGAACCACGCATCGTCCTCGCACAACGGCAGCAGGTGGTCGGCGGCGGCCTTCGTGACCGCCTTGAACCCGCACTGCGCGTCCGAGAACGACACCCCCATCGTCGTCCGGAGCAGCAGGTTGTACGAGCGCGAGATGAACTCCCGCTTGCTGCCGCGCACCACGCGCGACGAACCGGCGAGCCGGGTGCCGATCGCCAGGTCCGAGTGCCCCGACAGCAGGGGTGCCACGAGGGGTTCGAGCGCGGCGAGGTCGGTTGACAGGTCCTCGTCCAGGTAGACGAGCACGGCCGCCGGCGATGCCGCCCAGACCTCCTTGAGCGCGCGGCCCCGGCCCTTCTCGGGCAGGTGCACCGCGTGCACGCCGGGGAGCATCGCGGCGAGGTCGTCGGCGATCCGGGCGGTGTCGTCGGTCGAGGCGTTGTCCGCGATCGTGATCCGCCACGAGTGGTGCAACGACGTCCGGCAGAACGTGTGGAGCCGTCGCACATGGGCGGCGAGCGTGTCCTGCTCGTCGTAGCAGGGGACGACGATGTCGATGTCGAGGGGCTGGTTCGTCTCCGTCATGCCGCTCATGCTCGGCAGCGGGCCTACGGGGGCCGAGGCAGGGCGCTGTGGCCCGGGTAAGAACGAACACCACGTGAACGCAGCGGACACGACACCTGTTGTCCGGATACGTTCGACGCACGATGACGACCGAGCGCGACGACGCACGACGGACGGCCGTGCTGCTCCCCGGGGAGCGGCTGGGGCTGGCGCTCGACGAGCGGTGCCCGGAGTTCACGGAGCTGCTGCTCGCGCCACCGTTGCACGGCATCCGACCCGACGGGCACGACTGGCTCCGGCGTCGGTACGAGCAGATCGTCCCGCTCGTGCTCCCCGCGGCACTGCGCGCGGTCGAGCGTGGGGAGCCGCTCGACCCGGAGTGCCTGGTGCGGCTCCGCGAGGTCGCAGCCGCCACCGCCGACGACCCGCAGGTCGACGTCTCGGTCGTGCTCCGCGGCGCCCTGCCCGCGATCCGTGTCTTCGCCCTCGTCATGCACACGGCCACCCGCGAGCACGCGACGACGATCGACCACGCCGGCCGGACGATGCTCGCGATGAGCCGGGCATCACTCGTGGCGCACGAACTCGGCTCGTGCTGGGCGGAGGCCTGGGCGCAGCACCGCGGAGGGGCGTCGGCGGACGCGACGACAGCGCTCGGCACCGACGACATCGACCTGGTGGCATCGGCGCCCGGCCTGGACGAGACCGAGGAACGGATGCTGGCGCTCGCCGCCCGTGGTCTGTCGAACGACGCCATCGCCAAGGAGACCGCCTACAGCCGACAGGCCGTTGCCTGGCACCTCGGCCGGCTGATGAAGTCCTGGAACGCGCCGAACCGGACGGCGCTGGTGTCGGTCGCCTTCGTCCGGGGCTGGATCCGGTCTCGGCGGGACTTCAGGCTGGCTGCACGCAACCGGCCGTCGGCGATCGAAGCGGCGCGGTCGAATGGCGACGCCCCCTGAGACCGAGGTCCCAGGGGGCGTCGCCGACGAACGGGGGAGTCAGCCGCCGTTGACGTGGATGACGTTGTCGATGCGCTCGATGTTGCCGAACACACCCCAGTTCAGCCAGCCGCCGTCACCGTTGTTGGTGACCTTGCCGGGTCCCTTGAACCAGTAGATGACGTAGTTGCCACCCTTGATGTCGATCGACTGGGCGTCCGCGACGTCGCCCTCGACGGTGATGTCCTGGTTCTTGTTGACCACCGCGACGGTGAGGCGGTCGGGGTTGCCGGCGTTCCAGTAGCCGACGTCGAGCGCCGCCTGGACGGCACCGCCGCGGTCGCTCTGGTCGTTGACCGCGTCCTTGATCGCGTTGACGATCGCGACCGGGTCGAGGTTGACGTTGACGCTGCCGCCGACGGACGACGAGGTGCTGGGCGGCGCGGGCTCGGCGGCCTGCGCGGGGGCTGCGACGAACGCCCCGGCGATGACGGCGCCACCGAGGGCGGTGCCGGCGAGGAGCTTCACGGACTTGCGCTTGAACGAGTTCATGATCGTGTTTCCCATCTCTGCAGTGGTGACCCGTTCGGGTCGTCTTGCTCGGACAGGACCCAGCCTGCGTGCGCTCCGACGCGGATGCACGCGATCGGGCTCGACGTTGGTCGATCGTCTGACGATCCGGACGACGCCCGATCGCCGTGCCATCGTCTGCCGGTCCTGGCGTGTGACATGGCACGGTGGTAGCGTGATCGTGATCGTGCTCGTTGCGTTGAGCTTCGAGAAGTGGACCCGAGACCCATCCGGACGGTTGGGCGCTCGGGTTCTGCGCGTTTCAGGCGTCGATCACGGTGAGCTCCGTCGGGCAACGACGTCGCCAGTCGCCGCCCTTCGCCCACGCCCCCTCCACTGCGTCCGGCAGGGCCAGGAGCGGCTCGTGTGCAGCCGTCTCGTGGCGGTGGACCAGGCGAGCGCCACCCGAGTCCCGCGTCGCCTCGACGATCCACTGTCGGTCCTTGCGGACGAGTGTCTCGTCCCGCTCGAAGCACACGCTGATCCGCGGAGACACCGCGGTGGCGGCGACGAGTCGTCTGAGGCACGCAGCGCGGCGTGCCGTGTCAGATCGCCCGTCCTTGACGGCACGGAAGACCGTGACCTCCACCGGCAAGGACGCATCGTGCTGAGGATCAGCCGGCGACGGGCCTCGCTCTCCTTCCGCATGTGCAGGCGCGACTGCCCACGCAGGACGAGGCCGGTGAGTGCCGACCGTGCGGCCCGTGTCGATGAGCGTTCGAGGCAGACGGCGACGAGGAGGTAGTCCTTGACCTTCGACTCATCGACGAAGACCTCTCGGTACCCGTTCGTCGCTGTCGTCACCACCGCGTCCCCACGGCGTACCACTCTCCATATCAGTGGCGCTCTCGGTCAGCTGGGCAGCAGGATCTGCACGATCGCGACGACCACGAGCGCCGCGATCGGGACGCCCGCGATCCAGGCGCCCGCCCGCATCTGCGTCCGGCGGATCGTGGGCGGTGCGTGCGAGGAGCGCGCGAACTCGGTCGCGGCCACGAGCTCCGGCGCCGCGGCCGGCGGAGCGGGTTCGGGCTGGGGGCGGTCGTCCTCGAACGCCGGGACCTCGACCACCAGGTCGGCGGGGTCCGGGCGGCCCGGGAGCTTGTCGTACGCGTTCGTCACGGGGCCTCCTCGTCCGGCGTTCTCCGACCAGTATGCGACCCGGACGGCACTCGGTGAGCAGGAGATGTCGAGTGCGGTCGCGGCACCCGACGTCTTCTGCTCACGAAGCGCCCGAGGCCGGCAGGTCCACGGTGAACGCGGTCCGCCCGGGCTCGGACGCGACCCGCACCCCGCCGCCGTGCGCCACGACCACGGCCCGCACGATCGCCAGCCCGAGTCCGCTCGTGCCGTGCTCCCGTGAGCGCGAGGCCTCACCCCGGGTGAACCGGTCGAACAGGGTCGGCAGGGACTCGGCGGGGATCGGCGGCCCGTCGTTCGCCACGACGAAGCGGACGACGGCACCGTCCGACGCAGACGCAGACGCAGACGCAGACGCAGACGCAGACGCAGACGCCGACGCCGACGCGGCCACCGACTGCAACGACACCACGACGGCAGTCCCCGGCGGCGTGTGCGTCCGGGCGTTGGTCAACAGGTTCGTGACCACCCGTCGGAGCTGCACCTCGTCACCGGCCACGAGCACCGGCTGGTCGTCCACGATCTGCAGCGTCCACCGGTGGTCCGGCGCCGTCGCGCGGGCGTCCATGGTGGCCTCGACCACCAGCGACGTCAGGTCGACCGGTTCGCGGACGACCTGCGACGCCGGCGCCCCCGACGCCAGGGCCGAGGCGTCGAGCCGTGCGAGCAGCAGCAGCTCGTCGACGAGGTCGCCCATCCGGACGGCCTCACGTCCGATCCGTTCGACGTTGCGGTGCACGGCGTCCAGGTCCGAGGTCCGCTCCGACAGCTCGGCGTACGCCCGGACGGTGGCGATCGGGGTCCGCAGCTCGTGGGAGGCGTCGGCGACGAACGTCCGCATGCCGGCCTCGGCGTCACGACGGACGGTGAGCGCCCGGGCGACGTGGCCCAGCAGCCGGTTCAGCGCGTTGCCGACCTGCGCGACCTCGCGGTTCGCGCGCAGGTCGGAGTCGGAGACGCGGACGGGGATGTCCGGGTCTCCGCGTTCCAGGTCGAGTGCGGTCACGCCGGACGCCACCGCGGCGACGCGTTCGAGCGGACGGAGCGATCGACGGACGAGCACCGTGAGCGCCCACGCGGCGACGGCGAGCCCGAGCACCATGACGACCCCGATGACGAGCAGCAACCGGGCGATCGCGGCGTCGAGGTCACCGAGGGGGAGCGCGGTGACGAACACGTCGCCGTCGTCGCTGACCGCCTGCGCCCGGTAGTCCCCGAGCGCGCCGAGTTCGACCGTCACGGGGTCGCCGCCGGTCTGGACCGCTGCGAGCGTCCGCTGCTGCGCCGCGGTCAGGCGGCGCTGGTCACCGTCCCCGTCGGTGTAGCCGCCGAGCACCACGTCACCGTCGCGGACGATGGCGATGACCGTGCCCGCTGACTGCCCCGGCGCACCGATGAAGGCGTTGTCGGGATCCGGCAGATCATCCGAGTCCGACGACGACGACGAGGACGAGGACGACGACCCCGGCGGCGGCCCGGACGCCCCCGGCGGAGGTTCCGCCCCGTCCCGTCCGCCGACGGTCCGCATCGCCGCCGTCGACAGCTCCGCGTCGAGCCGGTCGACCAGGTACCCCCGGAACGCGACGACGGTCACCGCCCCCACGACGACGTTCGTCGCCACGAGCAGCAGAGCCACGGCCGCCACGATCCGCCAGCGCAACGACGGCACACGCCCGGTGCGCGCGGAACGGCTCACGTCGCCGGCCGGAGCACGTACCCCGCCCCACGGACGGTCTGCAGCATCGGCTCCCGTCCGGCGTCGAGCTTCTTCCGCAGGTACGACACGTACATGTCCACCAGGTTCGACGACGTGCCGAAGTCCATGCCCCAGACGCTGGCCAGCAGCTGCTCGCGGGACAGCACCCGGTTGGCGTTCCGGGCCAGGTGCCGCAGCAGCTCGTACTCGGTCGGCGTGAACTCGATCGGGTCACCGGCACGGCTGACCGAGCGGGCGTCCTCGTCGAGCCGGAGGTCCCCGACCACGACCTCGGCGCTCGCCCCGGCCGCAGCGACCCGGGCCGAGGTGCGCGCCAGGATCCGCGCACGGAGGAGCAGCTCCTCGATGCCGAAGGGCTTGGTCAGGTAGTCGTCGCCGCCGCCGGTCAGCCCGGCGAGCCGGTCCTCGGGGGCGTCGCGTGCGGTGAGGAACAGCACCCGCACGCCGTCGCGGGCGTCGCGGAGCCGTTCGAGCACCTCGAACCCGTCGATGTCCGGCAGCATCACGTCGAGCACGATCACGTCGGGCTGGAACTCCCGGGCCGCGAACAGCACGTCGCGCCCGCGGTGCACCGACCGCACGGCCCAGCCGTCGCCCGCGAACGCCAGGGCGACGGCCTCGGCCAGGGCGTGCTCGTCGTCGACGACGAGGGCGCGGACGGGGGAGCCGTCGGTGCGCTGCAGCGGGGTGCCGGGCATGTCCCGGAGCCTATCCACCGCGCCCTCGTCGCCGGTCACTCCGTGCTGCTCAGGTCGTAGACGGTCTGGCCACCGACGGTCGTCGACTCGTAGTTCGCCGCGACCCACTCCTGGATCGCCGACGCGGTCGACGAGCCGCCGCCCATGCCGCCGCCGGAGCCGGACGACACGTAGTACCCGATGTCGCCGTCGGCGACGTACGCCTTGAACTGCGCGAGCGTCGGTGCCGGGTCGCTCGACCAGCCGCCGATCGCCATCACGGCGGTGTCGGTGTCGAGTTCGAGCTGCGCGGCCGACTGCGATCCGTTGACCGCGGCCGCCCACTTCGCGTCGGATGCCTCGAGCAGCTCCTGCAGGGCGGACGAGGTCGACGCACCCTCGCCACCACCCCCGGCCTGGAGGCTCGTCCCCGACCCACCCTCGGAGGTCGCGTCGTCCGTGCCGTCCTGCCCACTGCCCGGTGCCGTACCGGACGTGCCGTCCGGCATCTCCGGCGCCTCGCCGGAGGCGCCCTCCGGCGGGGTCCCGCCGGGACCCTGCTGGGAGTCGGACGTGCTGTCGGAGCCGCCGTCGTCGGAGCCGGAGGTCGACCCACCCGGTCCGCCCGTGCCTCCCGGGAAGCCACCGGTGCCGCCGCCCATCCCACCGGAGCTGCTGCCCGCCGGACCGACGCTCGGGATCGAACCGGAGTGCGCGACGGTCGTCGTGGCGAGGGCGTAGGCGGTGGTGCCGGACAGGCCGAACAGGGTGCCGGCGAGGACGCCGACCGTGACGAGTCGGCGCAGCGACGGCACGCTGCCGATGACGATCAGTGCCGCGGACAGCAGCCCGCCGGCGAGCATCACCCAGCGCAGCCACGGCAGCCAGGTCGGGTTCTCGTTGAGCAGGCACCAGCCCCAGAACGCGGTGACACCGATCATCGCAGCGAGGCCGAGGCGGCCGACGAAGCGGGCTCGTGCGTGCCAGAGCAGGGCGCCGCCGGTACCGACGAGTCCGGCGATGGCCGGGGCGAGGGCGACCGTGTAGTACGGGTGGATCGTGCCCGACATGTACGAGAACACGAGTCCGGTGACCAGGAGCCAGCCACCCCAGAGGGCCAGTCCGGCGCGTGCGGGATCGGCCAGGTGCCGACGGCCGACGACGACCAGCCCGACGACCAGGGCGATGAGCGCCGCGGGCAGGAGCCACGAGATCTCGAGCCCCATCTCGGACGAGAACAGGCGGTTCAGGCCCGTCGAGCCGCCGAACGAGCCTCCGGCGGTGCCGCCGGTCGTGCCGCCGCCTCCGCCGCCGTTGCCCGAGCCTCCGAAGATCCGGCCGAGGCCGTTGTAGCCGAACACCAGGTCGAGCACGGTGTTGTTCGTCGAGCCGCCGATGTAGGGGCGGGACTCGGCGGGCCAGAGCCACACGGCGACGACCCACCAGCCCGCGGCCACCACGAGGGAACCGGCGGAGACGAGCAGACCGATCACCCGTCGGCCCCAGCCGGTGCGGGCGGCGAACAGGTAGACGAGGCCGAAGGCGGGCAGGACGAGCAGGCCCTGCAGCATCTTCGTCAGGAACGCGAACCCGAGGGCGACCCCGGCGAGCGCGATCCACTTCCAGCTGCCCTTCGGCAGCGCCCGCACCGTGCAGTACGCCCCGGCGGTCATCAGCAGGACGAGCAGGGCGTCCGGGTTGTCGAAGCGGAACATCAGCGCCGCCGCTGGGGTCGCTGCCACGACGAAGCCCGCGAGCAGCGCGCCGACGTTCGCGGTGGTGGCACCGAGTCGGGCCAGGGTGCGGCGGACCGTGCCCCAGACCAGGGCGACGGAGCCGACGGCCATCAGCGCCTGGGGGAGCAGCAGGCTGAAGCTCGAGAAGCCGAACAGTCGGGCCGACAGCACCATCACCCACAGCGAGGCGGGTGGTTTGTCGACCGTGATGAAGTTCGACGAGTCGAGGGAGCCGAAGAAGAACGCCTCCCACGACTTCGTGCCGGCCTGCACGGCGGCGGCGTAGAAGCTGTTGGCGTACCCGGAGACGCTGAGGTCCCACAGGTAGACCACGGCGGTCACGGCCAGGAGCGCCCAGAACGCCGGCCGGAGCCAGCGGGCGTCGTCGCGCTCGCCGAGGAACAGCCGGGCGAGGGGTGGGCGGCGCCGATCCCGCGCGGCACTGCGCGCGGGGTCGCGTCGGTCGGTCACGGGTATCGGGTACGTGGTCATGTCGATGAGCATCCGGGGCGTTCCCCGACTGCTGCACTGCGCCGGCTATGTGCGGGCTAAGGACGCACGGTGCGCGGTTGGCCGGCGGGCGGCGGCGCGGCGCACGGTGCGCTGTTGTTCGGTCCGTGCGGGGTCGCCTGCTCGGTGCGCGGTTGTAGCGCTGCACGGGGCGGGCGACCCCGCACGGGTTGAGCGAGGCCGCACGGTGCGGCGCCGGCACCGGGGCGGGCAACCCCGCACGGGGTGAGCGAGGCAGCACGGTGCGGCGACGGCACCGGGGCGGGCAACCTCGCACGGGGTGAGCGAGGCCGCACGGTGCGAGGGGTCAGGCGTACCGCTGCGCTGCTCGGAGTGCGGCCCCGGAGTACGAGCCGCCGAACAGGAACACGTGCAGCAGCAGCGGCGCGAGCTGGTGGAGTTCGACGCGCTCCTGCCAGCCGTCGGCCAGCCGTGACTCCCGGTCGTAGGCGGCGAGCACCGTCTCGAGCCGGGGCAGCCCGAACAGCCCGAGCAGTGCCAGGTCGGTCTCCGCGTGCCCGCCGTGGGCGATCGGGTCGATGAGCACGGCGCCGGTTGGTTCGGACGAGTCCGTCGGCCAGAGGACGTTGCCTGCCCACAGGTCACCGTGCAGGCGTGCGGGTCGGTCTTCGACGAGCGCGGGCTGGGGCGACCCGAGCGTGCCGTCCTGCACGCGTGCGGCGACCCGCTCGAACACGGCGGCCTCGGCGTGGTCGAACCCGCCGGCGTCGACGATGCGGCGGACGAAGTCGCGGATGCGGTACTCGGCGAAGAACTCGCCCCAGGTCGCCGGTGCCTGCTCGGCCGTGACGAACGGGGTGCGCGAGCGGCCCATCCGCAGCGCCGCACCGCGGGTCCAGCCGGCGGGCGGTGCACCCCAGTGGCCGGCACCGGCGGCGTGCGTGTGCGCGAGGGACCGGCCGAACCGCTCGGCCTGGGCGGCGGTGGGGGAGCCGTCGGAGATCAGCTCGAGGTCGAGCACGGTCGGGGTCGGGCGCCCGAGCACGCGGGCGATGCGGGTGCCTCCGGTGTCCTCGGCCTCGGTGAGCCAGGCGAGTCCGGCGGCTTCGGCTGCCGCTTCGTCCGCGGTGGTGAACGTCTTCACGTGCGTCTCGGCCATCGGTCCATCCTGCCGAGGGGGCACCGTCGACCGTTCAGCCGACGGTCACCCGGGCACCGGGGCACCCGGCGGACCGTTTACCCGGCGGACTGGTCACCCGGCGCCCCGGTCACCCGGTCACGCGCTCGGCTCTGCCCGCCGGGCCGCGTGCACCACGAGTGCGAGCTGCACCCGGTTCTCGACGCCGAACTTCTCGTACACGTGCCCGACGTGCGTCTTCACGGTGGCCAGGCCCACGTACAGGTCGGCGGCGATCTGCGCGTTGGATGCCCCGTTCGCCACGGCGAGTGCGACCTCCCGCTCCCGCTCGGTCAGCAGGGCGAGCAGCCGGCGTGCCTCGGTGTCGTCCGCAGCGGCATCGACCGGTGGCCCTGCCGGTGCGCCGCCCGGACCACCGGCCGCCTGGCGCGAGCGGGATCCGGCCGCGAACGCGATGACCCGGTCGAGCACGGACGGGGACAGGATCGAGCGCCCGGCCGCGACGGTCCGCACGGCCTGCACGAGTTCGTGCGGCGGGGTGTCCTTCAGCAGGAACCCGCGGGCGCCGGCCTGCAGCGCTCCGAGCACGAGGTCGTCCCCCTCGAAGGTCGTCAGCACCAGGACGGCCAGGTCGGGTCGTCGGCGCAGTTCGCGTTCGGTGGCGACGAGTCCGTCGCACCGGGGCATCCGGATGTCCATGAGCACGACGTCGGGAGAGGTCGACGCGATGACGCCCTCGGCTTCGAGCCCGTCGCCCGCCTCGCCCACGACCACCAGGCCGTCGTCGCCGCTGAGGAGCATGCGGAGCCCGACGCGCACGAGCTGGTCGTCGTCGACCAGGACGACGCGGACGGGAGCGGTCACGGGGTCCACGGCAGCACCGCCTCGACCACGTGCACACGTCCGTCGCTGCCGGCGCGGAAGCTCCCGCCGACGAGCCGGGCGCGTTCGGCGAGCCCGCGCAGGCCGTGCCCGGCCGTGTGCCCGGAGGCGTCCGCGGGCGCAGGTCCGTCGGTCAGCGTGTTCGACACCGCCACCCGGATCGCCGGGCCGGGGACGGTCTCGACGACGACGTCGACGGGCGCTCCGGGGGCGTGCCTGCGGGCGTTCGTCAGTGACTCCTGCACGATCCGGTAGGCGTGTCGCCCGACGGCGGTCGGGACCGCCGTGCCGTCGGTGTCGACGCGCGCCCGGACGGCCGCACCGCCGGAACGCGCCTGGTCGAGCAGGTCGGGCAGGTCGACGAGCGTCGGCTGCGGAGGCGCGGTGCCGGTCACCTCGTCGCCGCCGGTCGCCGCGGGGTCGCGCAACACCCCGAGGACGTCGCGCAGGTCGGTGAGCGCGGAGTGCGCCTCGGCCCGCACGACCCCGGCCGCCGCGGCGGTCTCGTCGGGGGTGAGCCCCGGGCCGCGGTACTCGAGGGCACCGGCGTGCAGCGCGACCAGGGACAGCCGGTGGCCCAGGACGTCGTGCATCTCGCGGGCGATGTGGGCGCGCTCCTGCTCGCGGGCACGGTCCTCGCGCAGCTGCTGGTCGCGTTCGAGCAGGGCGGCCCGCTCACGCAGCGACAGCAGGAGCGCCCGGCGCTGCCCGATCGCGATGCCGATGACCACGAGCAGGGCGATGCCGACGACGCCCGCGACCAAGATCTGCCAGAGCGGCATGTCGTCGGCCGGGGGCGCCAGGACGACGTCGTAGAGCACCGTGGCACCGAGCAGCACCGCGCCGGCGGCGGCGAGCTCGACGGCCCGGCGCCGGGTGGCGAGCGACACCGTGGCGATCGCGGCCGCTCCGACCGCCAACGTCGACACCGAACTGAGGGCAGCGATGACGACCGTGATCAGCAGCGGTGCCCGGTGCCGGAACGGCAGGAGGACGAGGGCGGCCAGGCCGGCACCCAGGTCGCCGAGGATCAGTGCGCCGACGTGCAGGTCGCTCCACCCACGGGTGTCCATCGTCGGCCACACGAGCCCCGCGGTGAGCAGCCCGGTCAGGGCCGCGACGGCGACACGCCAGGTCTGGGACCACACACGCTGCCCGAGCGGCACGGCGGGGAGCGTGGTCGAGGTCATGCCCCGAGCCTAGGGAGCCGTCGGGACGAGCGGATCCGCCGAAGGTCGGAGCTGCCGGAGCAGCCTGACCAGGGGGCGTCCGTCTCAGACCGCGTCGACCAGGGCCCGCGCCAACGGGTGCCACGCACGGGACGACGGCCCGCTCAGCACCAGGGTCCGTTCGAGCCGCCGGGCCATCGGGATCATCACGAGGTCCGGCGGCAGCATCCCGCGGCCCAGGGTCGGCACGATCGACACGCCCTCGCCCCGCTGGATCATCCCGAACATCGTGCTCATCTCCCGCACCCGGTGGGCGTACCGGAACGGCCGGCCGTCGAGTTCGTGGAGCTTCTGGACCTGGTACTCGCAGCCACCGCCGCCCGCCACCAGACCGTCCTCGTGCAGGTCGTCGAGGGTGAGCGCGGGCAGTTCGGCGAGGGGGTGGTCGCGGCGGATCACGGCGGCCATCTCGTCCCGCGCCACGACCACGCCGCCGTCGGGCACCGGCGAGGGGTCGACGAGCACGGCGGCGTCGACGGTGCCGGCCTCGAGCCACTCCGGCATCTCGTCGTCGTCCCCCTCGTAGACCTGCACGTCGACGTCGGGCAGGGTCACCGCCCACAGTTCGCGGAGCCGCGGCAGCAGGCCCTGGCAGACGGTGGGGACGGCGGCGAGGCGCACGGTGCCGCGCGCCGTCGCGGGCCGGACCACCGCCTCCAGGGCTTCGACCGAGGCGAGCACGCTGCGGGCGTGGGCCAGCAGGCGGTCGCCCAGCGGTGTGGCGGCGGCGACCGTGCCGCGGCGCACCACGGGGCCGCCGACCTCGCGTTCGAGCCCGGCGACGGCGTGGGACACCGCGGACTGCCCGACGCCCAGCGCTGCGGCCGCTGCGGTGAAGGACCCGGCGTCGAGCGTGGCGACGAACGCGCGCAGTTGCTGGACCGAGACGGTCATGCGTCCTCCTCATGGCGGCATGAGCGACATGCGTTTGCCGCATGTCGCCCGGTGGTCCGACACTAGGCCACGTGAACGCCCTCCTCTACGCCCTCGTCGCACTGACCTGGGGATCGAGCTTCCTCTTCGCGAAGATCGGCCTCGACGGTCTCGCCCCGCAGCAGGTCGCCACCGTGCGGACCGTGCTCGGTGGGGTCACGCTGGTCGTGGTGCTCCTGGCGACCCGTCGCCGGTGGCCCCGGGAGCCGCGGACCTGGGCGCACCTGGCGGTCGTCGCGGTGTTCCTCAACGCGGTGCCGTCGTCGCTGATGGCGTGGGCCGAGCAGACGGTGCCGTCCGGGCTCGCGAGCATCTACAACGCGACGACGCCGATCATGACGCTGGCCGCACTCGCCGTGCTCGTGCCGTCCGAACGGCTGCGCGGACGGCAGGTGCTCGGGATCGTGCTCGGCATCGTCGGGGTGCTCGTACTGGTCGGCCCGTGGGACGTGCTGACCGACCCGGATGTCCTGGCGAGCGTGCCGGGACAGGTCGCGCTGCTCGGCATGACCGCGTCCTACGGCATCGGGCTCGCCTACCTGCGCCGGGTGGCCGTGGCGAGCGCGTACGACCCGGTCACGCTGGCGACGGTCCAGCTGACGCTGGCCTCCGGGATGCTCCTGCTGGTCGCGCCCGTCATCGCGACCGGTCCGGTGCAGTTGGACGGGAGGATCGTGGCCGCGATGGTCGCGCTCGGTTGCGTCGGCACGGGGCTCGCCTACGCCTGGAACACGCGGCTCGTGCAGGCGTGGGGCGCCGGCCGCGCCTCCACCGTCACGTACCTGACGCCGGTGGTCGGGGTGGCGCTCGGTGTGCTCGTGCTGGGGGAACGGGTGCGGTGGAACGAGCCCGTCGGCGGGCTCGTCGTCCTGCTCGGGATCGCCCTGGCGTCCGGGGTGCTCGTGCGCCGGCGGGAACCTGCGGCGTCCGCAGCCTGACCGGTCCACCGGGCCGAGCCTGCCTGACCGGTCCACCGGGTCGGGCCGTAGGATCGGCGGTGACGACGACGAGGTCGTCGACGAAGACGGAGACCGGCATGCACGACACCCACACCACCCGCGCGACCGCGTCGGTCGCAGCGATCCTCGCCGAGTCTGCGGCGCGCTACCCGGACGACGTCGCCGTCATCGTGGGCGACGTCCGCACGACCTACGCCGAGCTGTGGGCGCAGACCCTGGCCTACGCCGGGGCGCTCCGCGCGCGGGGCGTGACCGAGGGGGCGAAGGTGGCGATGCTCGTGCCGAACGTCGCGGACTTCCCCCGCGTCTACTACGCCACGCTCGCCCTCGGCGCGGTGGCAGTGCCCGTGCACGCGCTGCTGAAGCGCCGCGAGATCGAGTACGTCCTGCGCGACAGCGGCGCGACACTGCTCGTCTGTGCTGCCCCGCTGCTCGGTGAGGGCGCCGCCGGTGCCGAGCTCGCCGGGGTCGACGTCGTGACCGTACTCGCGCCGGCGACGGCCGACGACGGGCCCGCGGCCGGCCCCGACCGGCTCGAGGCCCTGGCCGCGCAGAGCGAACCGCTCGACACCTACGTGCCGCGGCACCCGTTCGACACCGCCACGATCCTGTACACGAGCGGCACCACCGGCCAGCCCAAGGGTGCCGAGGGCTCGCACTTCGCGCTGCTCGAACAGGTCAACACCAACCTGATGACGACGTTCGACATGCACCGCGGGGACGTCCTGCTCGGCGCCCTGCCGCTGTTCCACACGTTCGGGCAGACCTGCACGATGAACACCGGCTTCCGGACCGGCGCGACGCTCGTCATGCTGCCGAAGTTCGACGGTGACTCGGCGCTCGCCGCGATGGTCGAGCACGGCTGCGGCATCTTCATGGGCGTCCCGACGATGTACATGGCGCTGCTCGACGCTGCGACCCGGTCCGAGGCCCGTCCGACGCTCCGGTACGCGATCTCCGGCGGTGCCTCGTTGCCGCTGGCCGTGCTCGAGCGGTTCGAGCAGGTCTTCGACGCCCCGATCCACGAGGGGTACGGACTGACCGAGACCTCGCCGGTCGCCACCTTCAACCACGTCGGGCAACCGCCGCGGCCCGGCACCATCGGCACGGCGGTGTGGGGCATCGACGTCGAGATCGCCGACCCCGAGGTCCGCGACGCGATCGTCATGCTGCCGCACGGCGAGATCGGCGAGCTCGTGATCCGCGGCCACAACCTGATGAACGGGTACCTCGACCGGCCCGAGGACACCGCCGAGGCCATCGTCGACGGCTGGTTCCGCACCGGTGACCTCGGCACGAAGGACGACGACGGGTACCTGACGATCGTCGACCGCACCAAGGACATGATCATCCGCAACGGCTACAACGTGTACCCGCGGCAGGTCGAGGAGGTCCTCGCCACCCACCCCGACGTGGCGATGGCCGCGGTGTTCGGCGTGCCGCACGCGGTGCACGGGCAAGAGGTCGAGGCTGCGGTGGTCCTGCACGCCGGCGCGACCGTCGAGCCGCAGGTGCTGGTCGACTTCGTCGCCGCCGAGATCGCCGCGTACAAGTACCCGCGCGTGGTGCACGTGCTCGACGCGCTGCCGCTCGGCCCGAGCGGCAAGGTGCTCAAACGTGAACTCGTCGACCGGTTCAGCGTCGAGGTGACGGCGGTTCCGTGATCCGCCCCACGACCGCGCAGGGGCGATCCGTACGCTGACCGGGTGACCGCCAGCCGTACCCCGTCGACCGCGCGCCTGCTGTTCGCATCGTCGCACCCCGGCCCCACCGTCACCGTGACCGTCCTCGCCGCGGTGATCGCGGCCGCCGTGGGGCACCCGGTGTGGCTCGTGGTCCTGGTGGCGCTGACGGTCGTCGCCGGGCAGCTGTCCATCGGGCTGGCGAACGACTGGATCGACGCGGACCGCGACCGGGCCGTCGGGCGGAGCGACAAGCCCGTCGCCCGCGGCCTCATCGCCGTCGGCACCGTCCGTACCGCCGCGTACGCCACCGCCGGGATCGCCGTGGTGCTCTCGCTGTTCCTGGGGCCGGTCGCCGCGGTCGCGCACGTCGTGCTCGTCGCCGCCGGGTGGGCCTACGACGCCGGGCTGAAGCGTTCGGTGTGGTCGGTGGCGCCGTTCGTCGTCGCCTTCGGGCTGCTGCCCGTCGTGTCCGTCGCGGCCGGGCCCGAGGGACAGTGGCCGGCGTGGTGGGCGATCGCCACGGGGGCCGTCTTCGGGATCGCGATCCACTGCACCAACGTGCTGCCCGACCTGGTCGACGACGCCGCCACCGGGGTGCGTGGCTTCCCGCACCGGCTCGGGCTCCGGGGCGCGGGGATCGTCGCGTTCGCCTCGCTCGTCGTCGCTGCAGCGCTGGTGCTCGGCGGACAGGTGCTCGGCGACGACCCCGTGCAGGGGCTCGGCGTCGTGCTCGCGGTCCTCGGTGCCGTCGTGGTGGCGGTGCTCGCCGTCGTCGGCGTCCGGTTGGTGCTCGCGGGACGCGCATCGCGCACCCTGTTCCGGCTGGTCATCGCGTCGTCCCTCGTGCTCGTCGTCGAGCTCGGCTTCGCGGGCGCGCGACTCGTCGCCTGACGACGCGGAACAGACTGCGCGACTGCGCGACTGCGCGACTGCGCGACTGCGCGACTGCGCGACTGCGCGACTGCGCGATTGCGCCGGTGCGCCGGACGCGAGCCGTCAGGCCCAGCGCATCGCGTAGAGCCGGGCCAGGCCGTGCGCGGTCGGCAGCGACAGGGCGGTCCGGAGCAGCGCCTCCCGGCCGGTCGCCGTGACGGGGCCGAGCGGACGGCCGAGTGCCATGTTCGCCTCGGCCTGCCGAGCCGCGCGGCGGGCGGCTGCCTGGCGGCGGGCGGCGTAGCCCGGCCACGGCCCGGCCGTGCCGGTGCGGACCGCTCCGGCGAGCAACGGCGCGAGCTCGGCGGCGTCGAGCCACCCCAGGTTCATGCCCTGCCCGCCGATCGGACTGATCTCGTGGGCGGCGTCCCCGACGAGCACGGCTCGGCCGACGCCCACGCGGTCGGCGGTGCGGCGGCGCACCCGGAAGCCGCTGGTCATCGAGCAGGTCGCGGGGTCGGGGACGACGCCGGTGCGCTCGGCGACGAGTGCGGCCAGGCGTGCGACGACGGTGGGGTCCGGCGTGCCCGTCCAGCTGCCCTCGGCCGAGGCGAACGCGTCGTCGTTCGGCACCAGGGCGACGTACCGGCGACGCGCACCCGGCAGCGGGAAGGACTCGACCACCCCGTCCGGGCCCACGTCGACCAGCGCGGCCGACCGGGCCGACGGTGTCTCGGGATCGGCGAAGTCGCCCATCACGTAGCGGTCCGGGTACTCCCGGCCGGTGGTGCCGATGCCGAGCAGGTCGCGGACGGCGCTCCGGGCACCGTCGGCCCCGACGACGAAGGCCGCACGGACCGTCACGGTGTCGCCGTCCGGTCCGGTCCCGGTGGCGTCGACGTGGTCGGGATGCCGGGACAGTGCGGTCAGGGTGGTGCCGGTCCGGAGAGCGCTCGGTGCGCTGGCCCGGAGCTGGTCTCGGAGCAGGGACTCGGTGCGGTGCTGGTCGAGGGTGGCCACGTACGGGTGGGTCGGCGACGCGCGGTCGAAGCGCAGGGTGCCGAGGGTCCGACCGCGGCTGCGGGCCACGCCGGCGTGCACCAGCGACGCCTCGGCGAGCACCGCGGTGTCCAGACCGATCGCGGCGAACGCGTCGAGGGACGGCGGGTGGATGCCGATGGCCCGCGAACCGGTCGGCGGCTCGTCCCGGCGTTCCCACACCCGGACGTCGACGCCCCGCGCCGCCAGGAGTGCCGCCAGGAACAGCCCGACGGGGCCGCCGCCGACGACGAGGACGTCGACGCGTTCGATGGGCACGCCGCTGAGCCTACGGTGACCGTTCGTCACGGCGTTCAGTGAGCAGAAGGCGTCGGATCAGCGGGCCGTACTTGACGTCTTCTGCTCACTCGATGCGCCGCGCGGACGCGGGCGCGTGCGCTGGCGCGGGCGGGGTCTCCGGTGTAGCGGGCGCGGCGGCCCTGCGACCCGCACGGACCCGTGCGCGGAACCGCTCGACGGGCACCTCGACGGCGTACGCGGCACCGATCGACACGAACGCCACCGCGCCGACCAGGCCGACCGTGCCCCAGGGGCCGATCGCGAAGGTGCCGAGCAGCGCGATCACCAGCGGGTGCCAGAGGTACGCCGAGTACGAGACCCGGCGGCCGAACCACGACACCGGCGTCCAGGCCAGGGCGGCGGACACGGGGGAGCGGACCGAGACCAGCCCGCCGATCGCCACCGCCGCGATCACACCGGTCAGCGGCAGCACGATGCCGAACGTCGACGCGTGCTGCGTCCAGTCGTCGTCGATCCAGAGCAGCACCCAGACCAGCAGCACGAGACCGAGCCAGGTCGCCACGTGCCCGAGGACCCCGGCGGCCCGCACGCGCACCCGTTCGTCGTCGAGCAGCAGAGCCAGCGCGCAGCCGATCGCCAGCGGCACGACCCCGAGCACGGGCGAGAAGTAGACGTCGGGCGTGGCACCGCCGCTCGGGCTGCGGTAGCTCGCCCACGACACCGCCGACGCCCCGACGACCAGGACCCCGAGCCCCGCCAGGAGCCAGCGGCGGCGGACCCGGAGCGCGGCGAGCAGGACCAGGACCGGCGGCCACACCAGGTAGAACTGCTCCTCCATCGACAGGCTCCACGTGTGCGCGAAGACGCCCTGCGACGTGTCCCAGAAGGCGCGGAACAGGTTGCCCGTGTAGGTCAGCGCGATGAACGCCGCTTCGCCGGACGACAGCGAGGCGCCCTTGTAGTCACCGACCCAGTTCCAGAGCAGCAGCCCGACGACGACGAACGCGAGCAGTGCCGGGTACAGGCGGAGCAGCCGCTTCACCCAGAACGAGCCGAGGAGCACCCGCCCGGTGCAACGCCGTTCGCCGAGCAGCAGCGTCGTGATGAGGAAGCCGGACAGCACGAAGAACACCGTCACGCCGATGAAGCCGCCCTCGAACTGCGGCACGTGCAGGTGGTACAGGACGACGACCAGGATGGCGAGCGTCCGGAGTCCGTCGAGCGCGGGTGCGCGGTGCGTCAGCGGGGGTGCCGGAGCCTGCC
The DNA here is from genome assembly GCF_003234485.1 of Curtobacterium sp. MCLR17_034. Lineage (NCBI taxonomy): Bacteria > Bacillati > Actinomycetota > Actinomycetes > Micrococcales > Microbacteriaceae > Curtobacterium > Curtobacterium sp. MCLR17_034. The sequence goes on along the minus strand of NZ_QKTH01000005.1, from coordinate 28,511 downwards.
GCGTCCCCGCCCCGGAGTGCTCCGGGACGGCCGTGCGGTGCTGTGGCTGCGCCTGCGTCGGCGCGTGGGTCAGCGTGGTCGTCGCCATGGTCCCTCCCCGCGCTGCTCGGTTGCGTGTCGCCGACCAGGGTCCTCCTCGCGGGTAAGAGGAGTCTCAACGAGCGGGGCCGGTCCGTGGGTCCGCCCCACGCGTCGGCGCCAGCCCCGCGCACCACGCGCCGGCCGGGAGGCCCGTGGCCCGCCCGCACCGCGCCTCCTGGCCGTCGCGCCCCGCGTCCACCGCATGCACATGGTGAGCAGGAACGGTCGGGTCCGACGTGCGGACCCGACCGTTCCTGCTCACGAAGCGAGCGTGCGAGCGACCGCGCGCGGCTACTCGGCCTTCTGCAGCTGCCAGGGGTCCGGCTCGCGGTCACCGTTCGGGCGCACCGGGCGCACGTCACCGACGATCGGGATCGAGCGCTTCCGCATGAACCACACGTAGCGGACGAAGAAGTGCGTCAGGGTCGACATCCGGTTGCCGGCGCCGAGCAGGCTCGTGATGTGCACGAACACCCAGGCGAGCCAGGCGACCGGGCCGACCATCGTGATCCCGCCGCGCAGCTGGGCGACCGCGGCGTTCGTGCCGATCGTCGCCATGGTGCCCTTGTCGAAGTACTTGAAGCGCTCGGTGGCCTTGCCCTCGAGCAGGCGCACGATCTGCCGTGCCGAGTGCCGTCCGCCCTGCAGCGCGGGCTGGGCGAGCTGGGCGAGGGCGTCGTCCTGCGCGGCGATGTCACCGGCGGAGAAGATCCGCTCGGCGCCCTTCACGCTCAGGTCGTCGTTCACCTGGATGCGGCCACCGTGGGTCTGCGGCAGGCCCCATCCGGAGACCTCCTTGTGGGCGGCGACACCGGTCGCCCAGATCACCTGCGACGCGGGGATGAACTCGCCGTCGGCGGTCATCACGCCGTCGCGCTTGACCTCGGAGACGCCGGTGTTCAGCCGCAGCACGACACCGCGCTTGCGGAGCACCTTGGCGGCGTAGCGGCGCAGGCGCGGGGCGAACGGCTTGAGGAGCTCGCCGCTGCGGTGCACGAGCGTGATCGAGATGTTGCCGCGTTCGATCTCCGGGTACGCGCCGACGAGTGCCTGGTCGCGGAGCTCGGCGAGCGCGCCGGCCATCTCGACGCCGGTCGCACCGCCACCGACGATCACGATGCGGATCTCGTCGGGGCCCTGGTTGGCCGCCGCTTCTTCGAGCCGGGTGAACAGCTCGTCGCGGATGCGGAGTGCCTGCGAGCGGGAGTACATCGAGTACGCGTACTCGTACGCACCGGGGGTGCCGAAGTAGCTCGTGTTCACGCCGTTGGCGAGGATCAGGTAGTCGTAGTGCAGGTGCTCACCGTCGGACATCTCGGCGATGCGCTCGTCGGTGCGGATGCCGGTGAGCAGGCCGTGACGGAACTCGGCGTTCGACTGGCGGGCCCGGAGCGAGCGCAGGAAGTACGTCACGTCGCCGGCGTTCAGGCCGCCCGTCGCCACCTGGTACATCAGGGGCTGGAACATGTTGTAGACGTGACGGTCGACCAGGGTCACCCGGACCGGCGCGTCGGCGAGCTCCCGCATGGCGGCCACACCGGCGAATCCACCGCCGACGATGACGACGTGCGGGCGGGTGTCCTGGGTCATGCTTGCTCCGGTGTTCCTCGGGTGCGGATGGTCACCCACGAGGGTACGCGCGGTTTGCCGGGGCGCATGACGGGCAGAGGCCGGGAGGCCCGTGGTGCGTCCGTCAGGCGTCGAACCGCCCGTAGGTGTTCAGCACGTTCCCCTTGCTCGTCACGGTGCTGTCGACCAGACGCAGGCGCGTGGGCGGGTCGGTCGGTTCGAACAGTCGCCGGCCACGGCCGGCGATCGCCGGGTGGATCATGAGCTGCAGTTCGTCGAGGACCCCGGCGAACAGCAGGCTGCGGACGAGCGTGACACTGCCGCACACGGCGATGTCCGCCCCGTCGCGCTGCTGCAGGTCGCGGACGAACGCGGGGACGTCGCCCGGGATCAGCGTGCTGTTCTGCCAGGTCAGGTCGTCGCCGAGCGTGGTGGAGGCCACGTGCTTCTCGATCGGGTTGATCCACTGCCCGAAGGGGTCCTCCGGGTGGGCGGGCCACCACTCGGACCACTCGAGGTAGCTGTTCCGGCCGAGCAGCACTGTGCCGGTGCGGGCCATGAAGGCACCCATGGCCGCGCCGAGCTCGTCGTCGAAGCTGTCGTACTGGAACTCGTAGGGGTCCTGCACGACGCCGTCGACCGACGTGAACAGACCGGCAGTGGTCTTCCGCATGGGACGGATCGTACCCGCCGGTCAGCTCCCGGTGCCGTCGGTGCTGCCGGGGGCCTGGCCGGTGCCGTTGCCCGGGAACCGGTTCGTGCCGGGTACCTGCGTGGTCGACTGCGTCCGGTCCGCACCGATCGCGTGGCCGATGGCGAACCCGACGCCTCCGCCGACGAGCAGTGCGGCGAGTCCGACGATCGCGGCGAGGAGCGGCCAGAACCACGGGGGCTTCGGGCCGGTGCTGCGGCGGTTGGTCGGGCTCGCGGCGCCGGCTGCGGCTCCGTACCAGGGGGTGGCGCCGTTCGGGGCGGTGGAGTCCCAGGCGCCCGGGTTCCTGGCGCCGGCATCCGCACGGTACGGCTGCTGCTGCTGCTGTGGTTGTTGCGGCGCCGGGGCGTCGAGCGTGGAGGTCGACGTCGGGGCGGCGCCCCAGCCGGTCGGAGCCGTTGCCCGGTTCGCCCGGTCGGAGCCGTCCGGTTCGTGGCCGTTGGTGGGAGTGGTGTCGCTCATGCCAGGAGTGCACACGGCCCGGCTATGCGCAGCCGATGACGAGGCTGACCCGGTGCTGCGAACCGCCGCGTAGCCTCGGCTCGTGCGCGCTGCTGTGGAGACCGTCCGGATCGACGGGTTGCCCGTGCGCCTGCACACCATGGCGGCGCGAGAGCCGGTCCGCGACGACACCGACCCCACCGTCGTGTTCGTCCACGGCATCGGGATGTCCCACCGGTCCTTCGCCCGGTCGCAGCGCGCCGTCGCCGTTGAGCACCGCACGATCAGCGTCGACCTGCCGGGGTTCGGCTGGCTGCCCGCGGCCGGTCGGCGGCTGCCCATCGAGGAGCTCGGCGACGTGGTCGTGCGGGCGGTCCGTCACCTGGTCGACGGCGACCTGGTGCTCGTCGGGCAGTCGATGGGTGCCCAGGTCGTGGTCGAGTCCGCCCGGCGCCACCCAGAGACCGTCGCGGCGATCGTGCTCGTCGGTCCGGTGATCGACTCCGAGCGGCGATCGCTCCCGCTGCAGGCGCTCGACCTGGGCCGCGACGGGTTCGTCGAGGGGGTCCGGATGAACGGCGTCCTGGTCACCGACTACCTGCGGAGCATGCGGCAGTACACGCGTGAGCTCGGGCCGATGCTCCGCTACCCGACCGAGCGGACGATCACCGAGGTGACGCAGCCCGTCCTCGTCGTCCGCGGCACCCAGGACCCGATCGCGCGGCACGACTGGTCGGCTCGGGTCGCGGCCGCTGCGCCGAACGGCACCTTCGTGGAACTGGACGGCCCGCACCACGTGCAGGAACGGCAGCCGGACGCCTTCGCACGCCTCCTCGAGACGTTCCGCAGCGCCGAGCGCCTGGAGGGGCTGCGATGACCCGGCCGACCACGTCGGGGACGGAGGCGGCGCGGACGGCGCGATCCGGGCCTCCAGGCCGTGTCCCGCTGGTGCGACGCGCGTGGTGGGCCGCACTCGACTGGGGGTACGCCGCCAGGTGGCAGGTGCGCAGCTTCGGCCCGACCACCGCGGACGACTACCGGTCCGGCGCGGGGCAGCCCGTCGTCGTGGTCCCCGGTGTCTACGAGACCTGGCACTTCATGCGGCCGCTGATGGACGCGCTCCACGATCGGGGACACCCGGTGCATGTGCTGCCCGTCCTGCGGCACAACCTGCGCCCCGTGCCGGACTCGGCGCGCGAGGTGATCGCGACCCTGGAGGAACAGGACCTGCGGAACGTGCTCGTGCTCGCGCACAGCAAGGGCGGGCTGATCGGCAAGTACGCGATGACGCAGCTCGACCAGCACGAGCGGATCGACCGGATGGTCGCGGTGTCGACGCCCTTCGCGGGCTCGGTCTACGCGCGGCTCGCGCCGGTGCCGCACCTGCGGGCGTTCCGGGCGGCCGACCCGGTGCTGGCCGGGCTGGCGCGGGAACTCGACGCGAACGCGCGGATCACCTCGGTGTACGGGGTGTTCGACACGCTCATCCCCGAGGGTAGTGAGCTCCAGGGGGCGACGAACGTGCGGCTGCCGGTGGGAGGGCACTTCCGGATCCTCGGCGATGCGCGGACGCGGTCGGCGGTGCTGGCGGCGGCGGACCCGGGCGGGGGCTCCGGCTCCGGGTCTGGCGGCGGCGCTGGCGGCGGCGGCGCTGGCGGTCTTTCGCGCTGAGCGACACTTCGTGGGCGCGCGGCCGCGTGAGGTGTCGGTCAGCGCGAAACGGCGCGGCGGCCGCAGCGGCAGCGGCGCGGCAGCAGCGTCAGCGCGGGCGGTCGCCGACGCTCGCGCGCTCGACGATCCGGTGCGGCACGACGACGGTCTCCGGCGCCGCCGCGCGGTCCGCGATCCGTCGGGTCAGCAGGTCGAGCGCCGCCGTCGCGAAGGCCCGACGGTCGAACGACACCGTGCTGAGCGACGGGATCGCGTACGCGGCCGCGTCGACGTCGTCGAACCCGATGACGCTGACCTGCTCGGGAACCCGGACCCCGCGGGCGGCCAGGACGTGCAGCACCCCGAACGCGATCGAGTCGGTGAAGGCGAAGACGGCGTCGGGCAGGGGGTGCTCGTCGAGCCAGGCCGCGAAGGTCGTCGCCGCGGAACTCGTGGTCCACGACGGCAGCGGGACCCGGAGCGACGGGTCGGGCGTGATGCCGGCGGCGGTGAGCGCGGCGGTGTACCCGCGTTCGCGGAGCTCGCTCGTCGCCGTCGCGGCACCCTCGGGTGACGCCCCGACGATCGCGATGCGCCGGTGCCCGTGGGCGATGAGGTGTTCGGTGACCTGCTCGGCTGCCGCGCGGCTGTCGACGTGCACCTGGTCGACGTGCTCGGGCTCGACCTCGCCGATGACGACGGTCGGCGGCAGCCCCTCGGTCGAGGCCAGGACGCTCGCGCTGAGGGACACCGGGTTGAGGATCAGCCCGTCCACCAGGTGTGCCCGGGCACGGGAGACCAGTTCGCGTTCGCGGGCCGGGTCGTTGCCGGTCTGCTCGAGCTGCACGACCCAGCCGCGTTCGCGGGCGAGTTCCACGAAGGACTGCGCGAGTTCGGCGGAGTAGGCGCTGCCCATCTCTGGCAGCGTCAACGCGATGGCTCCGGAGCGGCCGTTCCTGAGCCCGCGGGCGGACAGGTTCGGCACGTAGTCGAGCTCGGCGACCGCGCGCTCGACGCGTTCACGGGTCTCCGGGCGCACGACCACGCCGCCGTTGACGACGTTGGAGACGGTCTTCGGGGACACCCCGGCGAGGGCGGCCACGTCCCGCACGGTTGCGCGCATCGGGACGAGCGTAGCGCGGGGCGGTGGCGGCGGTGCGGAGCAGGGCAGCGCTCAGTCCGCGACCTGCACCGGCACCGTCCTGCCCGTCCGCACCGACTCCTGCGCCGCCAGCACGATCGACAGCGTCCGGAGTCCGACCCCGACGTCCGGCTGCGGCTGCTCCCCGGACCCCACGGCCGCCAGGAACGTCCGGAGCATCGGCAGGTCGTGGTCGGGTCCGTACCGGAGTTCGATCGGCCGGCCCCCGACCGCGTCGAGTCCGCGAGCAGCCGCCCCGAAGAAGTCCACCGACACCGTGCCACCGGTCCCGGCGACGTCGAGCGTCAGCCCGCCCCACACCGGCGACGTGTCCGGTCGGCTCCACGAGCAGTCGATCGCCGCGATCGTGCCGTCGTCGTACGTGATGGTCACCAGGCCCGCGGTCTCGGCGTTCGCGCGGTCCGCGTGCAGCACCCGGTTGGTGACGGCGGTGACGGACACCGGTGCCGCTCCGGTCAGCCCGTCGATCAGGTCGGCGACGTGCACGACGTGGTCGACGAGGGCGCCGCCTCCGCTCAGTCGGACGTCGGTGAACCAGTCCCGGGCGAGCGGGAGCATGCCGTTGTTCGCGCCCCGCACCGAGAACACCGTGCCGAGTGCGCCCGAGTCCCGCGTCGCGCGCAGCCGGTCGAACGCCGAGGCGAAGCGCACCGGGAACGCCATCATGAGCAGCACCCCGGCGCGGTCCACCGCCTCGCGGATGGCGAGGCCGTCCTGCCACGAGGTCGCGAGCGGCTTCTCGCAGAGCACGTGTGCCCCCGCTGCCGCCGCGAGCTCGACGAACTCGCGGTGCCGCGCGTTCTCGCTCGTGACGATCACGGCGTCCGGGCCCCAGGCGAGCAGCTCGTCCACGGAGTCCGCGTACCCGGCGCCGAGCGCGCGGGCCAGTTCGGCGCCGCGCAGGTCGCCGAGTTCCGTCCCCGTCGAGGTCCCGCCCGGGTCCGTGCCGCGCACCTCGACGTCGGGCATCGCTGCCAGGGCGCCGAGGTAGCTGATGGCGTGCGTGTGGGCGAAGGAGAGCACCCCGACCCGGAGCGTCACCGCGACACCTCCACCGGCTGGCCGGACTCGATCGAGGCGATCGCCGCGTTCGCGATCCGCACCGCGGCGACGCCGTCGTCCACGGCCACCCGGGGCGGTGCACCACCGTCGAACGCGGCGAGGAAGTCGGCGAGCTCCAGCGCGTACGGATCGTCCGCCGGGTCCACCGCCGGCAGGAAACCGTCCACGGAAGCCGGTGCCGCCAGGTCACTCCGGGTGTCCTCCTCGGCCCGGGACGAGTGCGACAGGCTGCCGAGCGTCCCCGTCACCGAGTACTCGGTCGTGAAGGCCAGGTGCTGCGGCCCCCACAGCCCGGCGACGTGGCTGATCGCACCCGACTCGTGCGTGAGCAGGACGTGCGCCGCCTCGACCGGCTCCGCCTCGGAACCCGCGCGGACGCTCACCGCCGACACCCGGGTCACCTCGCCCGCCACCCAGCGCGCGATGTCCAGGTCGTGGATCATCTGGTCCATCACGATCCCGCCCGACAGGGCGCGGTCGCCGAACCAGGGGACGTGGGTGGGGAAGGCACCGGACCGCGAGAACCGCAATACCGCCAGGTCGCCCAGGAGGCCCGTGGTCGCGGCCTCGTGCAGGCGCGCGTACGCGGGGAACCAGCGCACCACCTGGGCCGGGTAGAGCTGGACGCCAGCGTCCGCAGCGCGGGCCTCCAGGTCCGCCGCGTCCGCGTCGGTCCGGGCCAGGGGCTTCTCGGAGACGACGTCCTTGCCGGCCGCGATCGCCGCTCGGACGACCTCGGCGTGGGCGTGCGTCGGGACCACCACGTCGACGACGTCGACCGCGGCGAGGAGCTCGTCGAGGCTGTCGGCGACGGTGAGCGTGCTGCCCTCGGCCCGGGCGGTGTCGGTGAACGCGGCGACGAGTTCGTGGGCGCCATCGCGAGCGTGCACCACGACGTCGCCCAGGCGCAGGAGCCCGGGCAGGTGTGCGAACGAGATGCCGCCCGCGCCGACGAGCCCGATGCGTTTGCGGGCGGGGGACTCCGACTGCGACGTCATGGGGTCAGCGTAGGAGATGCGGTGGGAGGACGGGCAAGGTCAACCGAGCCAGCCAGGGTCGGCGAACAGTTCCTCGAGCTCGCGCAGCAGCCGGGTCGTGTGGAAGCCGTCGGCAGCCGCGTGGTTGACCTGCAGCGCCAGCGGTAGCCGCGTCCGGTCACCAGCGGTCCGGTACCCGCCGAGCGTGATGATCGGCAGCAGGTGGTCCCAGCCTTCGCGCACCTGCAACGAGAAGCCGGTGAACGACGCCCCCGGCAGGGTCGAGACGTCGAACACGTTGCTGGGCCGGTCGTCCTGCGGGAACATCCGGGTGTCGTCCCGGTACTCCGTCATCGTCGACACCGCAGCGTCGTGGAAGGTGCCGAAGTCGTCGTCGTACGGCACGACGAGGGCGGAGAACGTCTCGGTGTCCGCGTGGAACACGGTGAACATCGGGTGGACGCAGTCCCACACGGCGGGGGAACCGTCGTCCAGCAGCTGCATCCGGAACTCGTCGTGCCGGTTCACCACGGTCGCGATGGCCCAGAGTTGTGACGCGTAGGTCCGACTGCCGGTCGCTCGGACGCGCTCGACGAAGGCGGTGACGTCGAGCTCGACGGTCACCTCGTACGCGCAGGGCACCCGGCGCCGGTAGTGCTCGAAGTGCTCCCGGCGGGGCCACTGGTCGACGTCGATCGCCCGGAGTTCGGTCATGGCTCCACCCTCGTGCGGGATCGCTTCCCTACGGTGGAGCCATGCCGACGCTCGAACGTGTTCCCGCCCTGGTCGCCACCGGATTCCTCGCGATCCCCGTCGCCGAAGCCCTCGTCGCGTTGCCGACCGAGGTCGTCATGAAGATCGAGGGGGCCCCGATCGACGCGGACCTCGCCGACACGGCCGCGTTCTCGGAGGCGTACGGCTACCCGCTGGCCGGCGGCGCGAACTGCATCGTCGTCGCAGGGAAGCGCGGCGACGAGGTCCGCTACGCCGCCTGCGTCGTCCTCGCATCCACGAAGCTCGACGTCAACCGCGTCGTGAAGCAGCTGCTCGACGTCCGGAAGGCGAGCTTCGCCCCGATGGACGAAGCGGTCGAGCTGACCGGCATGGAGTACGGCGGCATCACCCCGATCGGACTGCCGTCGTCGTGGCCGCTCTACATCGACGCGCGCGTCCTCGACGCCCCCGAGGTCGTCATCGGTGCCGGGCGTCGCGCCGCCAAGCTGTTCCTTCCGGGCGCCGCACTCACCGCGCTGCCGAACGTCACCGTGGTCGAGGGTCTGGCGACCGAACCGGTCAGTCCGACGGCCGGATGAGACAGAACGGGTGCCCCGCGGGGTCGAGGTAGACGCGGAACGTCTCCGTGCCCGACCCCGTGGCCGTCGCACCGATCGCGAGCACCGCGGCCTCGCCGTCGTCCAGGTCGTCGACCTTCACGTCGAGGTGGCTCTGCTGCGGCACCGCCTGGCCGGGCCACTCCGGCGCCCGGTAGTCGTCGACCTGCTGGAACGCCAGGATCGGACGGTGGTCGGTGAACGGTAGTGCGAGCTCCGCCCAGTCCTCGTCGAAGCCGACGATCTCCCCGCCGAGCAGCTCGGCGTAGAAGCGGGCGAGGGCGCGGCTGTCCGGGCAGTCCAGGACGACGACGTCGAGTGTGCCGATCATGGCCGACACGGTAGACCCATCAGCGTGCGGCGGTCAGGGCCTTCGTGATCCGCTGCAACGAGACGGTCTCGGCGGTCCCGAGTTCCTGCGCGAACAGGCTGAGCCGGAACTCCTCGAGCATCCACCGCGCGTGCACGAGCTCCGGGTGCGCCCCGACCGCGGGCGGGAAGACACCGCCGGCATCGGTGTAGCGGTCGGTCGCCACGGTGACCTCGCGCATCCAGGTCGCGTCACGTCCGGGGTTCTGCAGCAGCTTCTGCACGCGGGCCTCGATGCCCTGCAGGTAGACGCGGATGCGGCGCAGCCGGTCGAGCCCCGCGACGGCGACGAACCCGGGGAACACCAGGCGCTCCATCTGCTGCCGCATGTCGCTGAGGGCGGCGAGCAGCGACATCGAGTTCGCCTGCTTGAGTGCGCGTTCGGCGGAGCGCTGCGCGGCCAGGACGGCCGAGACCTCGGACACGGCGGTGAACATCTTGTCGACGACGGTGGCCGACACCGCATCGCGGACCGACTCGAACTCGGCCTTCGTGAAGACGAGGCCGTCCGGGTGGGCCCGACGGATGCCGGCGTCGACCACGGCGGCCAGGACGTCGTCGAACAGCGCGGCGGTCGACGGGTAGGGGCTGGCGGCGAGCGCGAGCTTCTCCTGCGCGGTCAGGTGCGACTGGATGTACGACACGGGCGACGGCACCGCGTGCATCACCAGACGGCGGACCCCGGCAGGCATCCGGACGACGCGGTCCGACGGAGTGGCGAGCAGCTGCACGCCGACGGTCGCCTTCGGACCGGTGCCTTCCTCGACCAGGGACGGGTAGGCGCGGATGACACCGCCCGCCTGCTTGGTGTCGAGGGTCTGCGGGAGGTCCTGGTCGGGCCAGGCGGTGAGTCCGGACTGTTCCAGCGGACGACCGGCACCGGCGGACGCGACGCGAGCCGCGCCTCCTGTCCGTCCCGCGCCCTTCGCCGTGGCGGAGGCGACGCTCTGCTGGGTCCGGTCCTTGAGCTTGGTCTGCAGGGCCGACAGGTCCTTGCCGGTCTCGACCCGGCGACCACGCTCGTCGACCACGGCCCACGTCGGCAGCAGGTGCGCGGGGACGCGGGACAGGTCGAAGTCGGACTCGGAGACCGGGACGTAGGTCATGCGCTGGATCGCCTTGGCGAGGGTGGCGCGGAACGACTCGGTCGGCTCGGTCGGGGCGTCGTCGGGCAGCTCGGCGACGATCTTCTCGGCCCAGTCGGCAGCGGGCACGACGTTCTTGCGGATCTGCTTCGGCAGCGACTTGATGAGCGCGGTGACGAGTTCCTTGCGGAGGCCGCGCACCTGCCAGTCGAAGCCCTCTTCACGCATCCGGGGCAGGAGCGCGAGGGGGACCTGCACGCTGACGCCGTCGTCCTGTGCGCCGGGCTCGAAGCGGTACTGGATGGCGAGACGCTGGTCGCCGCTCCGCCACTGGGTCGGGTACTCGACGTCGTCCTCGGCGGCCTCCGCCGCTGATTCGTCCAGCAGGTCCGACCGGCGCATCGTGAGCAGATCCGGCTGCTCACGCCGGGTGGTCCGCCACCACCCCTCGAAGTCGCGCGTCGTGGCGACGTCGGCAGGGATGCGGGCGTCGTAGAACTCGTAGACGTTCTCGTCGTCGAGCAGGATGTCCCGGCGGCGGGTGCGTTCCTCGAGCTGCTCGAGTTCCTTGCGGAGCTTCCGGTTGGCGCGGTCGAAGGCCTGCTGCGATTCCCACTCACCCTCGACCAGGGCGTGCCGGATGAAGAGCTCGCGGGAGTGTTCCGGGTCGATCCGCGAGTACTGCACGCGGCGGCGCTGCACGATCGGGACGCCGAACAGGGTCACCCGCTCGTAGGCGACGACCGCCCCCTGCTTCTTCTCCCAGTGCGGTTCGCCGTGGGTGCGCTTGAGCAGGTCACCGGCGAGCGGCTCCACCCAGGCGGGGTCGATCCGCCCGACGGTCCGGGCGAACAACCGGCTCGTCTCGACGAGCTCGGCGGCCATCACGGCGTCCGGCTGCTTCTTCGCGAGCACGCTGCCCGGGAACACCACGAACCGGGTGTTCCGCGAGCCCAGGTAGTCGCGCTTCTCGCGGTCGCGCAGCCCGATCTGGCTGAGGAGTCCGGAGAGCAGCGCGCGGTGCACGGCGTCGCCGTCGTCGGAGCGGGCTTGCCCGACTCGGACGTCGACCTGCTTCGCGGCACGGGAGAGCTGCCGGTACAGGTCCTGCCACTCGCGGATGCGCAGGTAGTTCAGGAACTCGGCCTTGCACAGCCGGCGGAACGCGCTCGACGACAGTTCCTCCTGCTGCTCCTCGATGTGGTTCCAGAGGTTCAGCAGGGTCAGGAAGTCGCTCGTCGGGTCGGCGAAGCGGGCGTGCAGCTGGTCGGCGTGCGCACGCTTCTCGAGGGGCCGCTCGCGGGGGTCCTGGATGCTCAGGGCGCTGACGATGGCGATGACCTCGCGCCCGACGCCCTGCCGCCCGGCCTCGAGCACCATCCGACCGAGCCGGGGGTCGATCGGCAGCCGGGTCAGCTGTCGCCCGGACTTGGTGATGCGGCCGTCCTTGTCGACGGCGCGGAGCTCGCGGAGCAGGTCGAGGCCGTCCTTCACGCCCCGGCTGTCCGGCGGTTGCAGGAACGGGAACGACTCGATGTCCCCGAGGCCGAGCGAGATCATCTGCAGGATCACCGCGGCGAGGTTCGTGCGGAGGATCTCGGGGTCGGTGTACTCGGGGCGCCGGCCGAAGTCGTCTTCGGAGTAGAGCCGGATCGCGATGCCGGCACTCGTGCGGCCCGCTCGACCGGAGCGCTGACTGGCGCTGGCCTGCGAGATCGCCTCGATCGGCAGCCGCTGCACCTTGGCCCGCGGGGAGTACCGCGAGATGCGTGCCGTACCCGTGTCGATCACGTACTTGATGCCGGGCACGGTCAGTGAGGTCTCGGCGACGTTCGTGGCGAGGACGACACGACGGCGGATGCCCGGGGTGTGCCGGCGCTCGAAGACCCGGTGCTGGTCGGCGGCGGACAGGCGGCCGTACAGCGGCAGGACCTCGGTGCCCGGGTAGCGCTTGCCCTCGATAGCGTCCTGCGCGTCGCGGATCTCGTTCTCGCCGGACAGGAACACGAGCACGTCGCCCGGGTCCTCCTGCGCCAGCTCGTCGAGGGCGTCAGTGATGCCCTGCAGGGTGTCGCGGTCGTCGGCTGCGTTGCCGCTGTCGCCGGTGCGGGAGTCCGACTCGTCGTCGGCGTCGTCGTCCTGGTCTTCGGCGACGAGGGGGCGGTACCGGATCTCGACCGGGTAGGTGCGGCCGGACACCTCGATGATGGGGGCGTCGTCGAAGTGCTTCGAGAACGACTCCGGGTCGATCGTCGCACTCGTGATGATGAGCTTCAGGTCGGGGCGACGGGGGAGCAGCCGCTTCAGGTAACCCAGCAGGAAGTCGATCGTCAGGGACCGCTCGTGCGCCTCGTCGATGATGATCGTGTCGTACCGCTTCAGGTCGCGGTCGAAGTGGATCTCGTTCAGCAGGATGCCGTCGGTCATCAGCTTCACGCGGGTCTCGGAGCTCACCTTGTCGGTGAAGCGGACCTGGTAGCCGACGAGTCCGCCGAGCTCCCCGCCGCCCAGTTCTTCCGCCACACGTTCGGCGATGGTCCGCGCCGCGATCCGGCGGGGCTGGGTGTGCCCGATGTGCTCACGACCGAGCTCGAGGCAGATCTTCGGCAGCTGCGTCGTCTTGCCCGAGCCGGTGGCCCCGGCGACGATGACCACCTGGTTGTCACGGATGGCAGCCGCGATGTCGTCCCGCCGCTGCGAGACCGGCAGTTCGGGCGGGTACGTGATGACGGGCAGCGGAGAAGACATGAGCATTCCAGGATACAGGCGCGCCGGGCGGGAGGCGCGTCAGGCGATCTGCCGGGACAGGGCGTCCGCCGACCGGGACGGCAGTTCGCACACCCGGTCGTGGCAGACGTACGCGGCAGGGTCGAGCACGTCGCGTCCCTCGAACACCGAGAACCCCGCCTCGGCCCAGTCGCGTGCCTGCTCAGGCGTGGTGGTGGCGACGACCGTACCGGGGCGCCGTCCGCGGTGTGCCACGGCACGCATCGGGTCGTCGGTGCCGCTCGTGACGACGACGATCTCGCGCGACGGCCGTTGCAGGGCGAGGGCGACACCGAGGGCATCCGCGTGACCGAGGGGTCGCTCGGTCCCGGTGCGGGCGCGGTCGGCGACGAGTCGCGCCGCGGCGACCCGCAGTGCCTCGTCGCCCGTCAGCGCCCCGAGCGTCGCGGCGGCCGACGCCAGCGCCACGGTGCCGGACCGCATCGCCGTCTGCGGCTGTTCGCCCGTGGCCGTCCCCGCTGCGGCCAGCACCGGGTCGACGTCGAAGCGCTCGGCCAGGCCGTCGTCGACGAGCGAGCGTGCGACGGTCGCGTAGGAGACCTCGCCCGTCACCAGGGCCAGTTCGAGCAGCCCTTCGGCGAGCAGTCCGACGTCCTCCACGGTGGCCGGTGCGGAGGACACCCCGCGCGGTGTGCTGGACCGCACCGTCACGTGGCCGTCCTGCACGTGGGCGGCGAGGACCGCGTCGGCCGCGCCCCGCGCGAGCGCGACGAGTTCCGGGTCGCCGTGCCGTGCGCCGGCGATCGCGAGCCCCCGGATCGCCAGGCCGTTCCAGCCCGTGAGCACCTGGTCGTCCAGCGGTGGCGGGTCGAGCTGGGCGCGCTCGGCGACCGGTCGGCGGTACCACTCGCCCTCGACCCGACGGCCGTCGATGGTCGACTCGCTGTCCTGCGCGGCGACGAAGGCCCCGTCGGCACGGCGCAGGGTGTCCCGGAGGAAGTCGGCGATGCCGCGGGCCTGCTCGGCACCCGCGACCGCGAGCAGCCCCGCGTTGTCGTAGAGCATCCGTTCGTAGTGCGGCACGCTCCAGTCGCGCTTGGTTGCGTACCGGAAGACGCCGCCGTCGGCGTCGGTCAGCTCGGACGCGCGGATCGCGTGCAACGACCGGTCGAGCAGCCCGTCGGCCTCGGCGTCGCCGTCGGCCGCCGCGCCGGCAAGGAACTCGAGCAACGGTGTGCTCGGGAACTTCGGCGCGCCGCCGAAACCGCCGTAGGTGGTGTCCTCTGCCTGGGACAGCTGGTCCGTGACGGCCCGGATGGCATCGACGGACGGGAGGCCCGGGTCGGCTCCGGCACCGCCCTCGCCCGAGCGGGCGGTCGCGTCCGCCATGGCACCCTGCCGGATCGCCGTCGCGATGGCCGACGCGTTCGCGTCGACCTCGTGCCGACGCTCGGTCCAGGCGTCGAGCACCGCGGCCAGGATCTGCCGGAACGCCGGGACCTGCCCGACGGGAGTGGGTGGGAAGTACGTCCCCGCGAAGAAGACGTGGCCGTCGGGCGTCAGGAACGTCGTCAGTGGCCAGCCGAGCTGCTGCGTGAACGCACTCGCCGAGGCCATCAGGCTCGCGTCGACGTCCGGCCGTTCTTCGCGGTCGACCTTCACCGACACGAAGTCCCGCCGGAGCAGCTCGCCGATCTCCGGGTCGGCGAAGCTCTCGCGCGCCATGACGTGGCACCAGTGGCACGTGGCGTACCCGACCGACACCAGCACCGGGACCGCGCGCTCGCGCGCTTCGGCGAACGCCTCGGGACCCCACTCGCGCCAGTCCACCGGGTTGTCGGCGTGCAGACGCAGGTAGGGGCTGACCGAGGTGCCGAGGCGGTTGTCGTTCATGGCTCCAGCGTGCCCGCCCCCGACTGGGCGGACCACCGCCCGGGGACAACTGTGGACGGAACGCCCGCTCTGCACAGGCCGTGCGGGGAGATCAGCGCTCGAGCCATCCCGTGATCGACGCGAGGCGTGCGGCCACCTGGGCGGGGATCTGGCCGTCGGTGTCCACCCGGGTGACCATGTCCGCGGTGGCCGAGTCGAGCCTCCCGGCCGTCCGCGTGCTGTGCGCGAGCTGCGCCTGCGGGACCGGGCCACCCGCTCGTCGTGCGAGCCGGTCGGCGGTCGCGCCGTCGGATGCGCGGAGCAGGACGACGCGCACCAGCGGATCGTCGCCCATCGCCGCAGCGAGGCGCTCGTGCTCGAGCACGGACACGGTGTTCGTGTAGACGAGCCGGTGGTGCCCGATCGCCCGGTAGCCGGCCCAGATCGTGGCCAGGTTCCGCTCGGCCAGGCGCGCCTCGGGGTGTTCGACGTGCGGTGCCGGGTGCGCGAGGTCGAGCAGGTCGCCCTCGATCACCGCGTGCCGGACGTCCGCCGCGACGAGCAGGTCGTGCAGCGCCTCGGCTGCCGTGGACTTGCCCACGCCGGAACGTCCGCCGATGAACAGGACCTCGGACCGGGGCACCGTGTCAGCCCAGGTTGAGGGAGAGGAGTGCGAGTGCGGCGTCCTCGGGACCGTAGTCGAACATGTGCTCCCAGAACGGGTCGTCGGCCCACGGGACATCGCCGTCGGCGGGCGTCGCGTGGGCGGTCTCGACCAGCCAATCGAGTTCGGGGGCGACGGCGGTCGCGAACTCCGGTGGTTCCCACCCGAGGGCGCGTGCCGCCGTGGTGTCGAGGACGAACGGCGGTCGTGACGACCACGGCGTGCCACCCACGAACGCGGGCGCGTCCTCGTCGAGCAGGACCTCGTCGAACCGGTGGTCCAGGTGTCCGCCGATCGTCCGCACGATCTCGAGCGCGGTCGGGGCCGAGGCATCCGCGACGTTGAGGATCCGGCGGTCCGGCGCGTCCGCGACGAATCGGACGAGCGAACCGATGCCGCTCGCCGCCGTCGTGTGGTCGACGCCGCGGCCGTGGTCGGCGAGCAGGATGCGCTCCCGGCCGTCGAGCACACGGCGGACGACGAACCACTCCCGCGGGCGGCCGATGCCGACGCCGTACACCTTGGACGGGCGGAGCACCGTGACCGGAGCACCGTGGTCGAGCAGGACCTGCTCGGCGGCCACCTTCGCGGCGCCGTAGCCGTCACGACTCGTCGGGTCCCCGTCGCCGGCGGTGACGGTCGGCTGGATCTCGGTGACCGCGCCGCCGAACACCGGCTTGTCGAGCGAGTTCGCGTGCCGTCCCTGCTCGTCGGCGTACACCGACCTGGACGAGACGAAGACCGTCGAGCCGACGTCGTCGAGGAACGGCAGGAGCTGCTGGGCGTCGTCGCGGGTCAGGCCGACGGTGTCGACGAGCAGGTCGGCTCCGGGGCGGAGCAGGTCGCGCAGGACGGACCGGTCGCGGCGGTCACCGGGCGTGAACACGGCGCCGGAAGCGGTCAGCGCATCCGCTGCGGGGCCGCCTCGGCGTGCGAGGACTTCCACCTGCCAGTCGTCGCCGCCGCGGCCGGAGGCGTCGAGGAACTCTCGTGCGACGGCCGAGCCGATCCCGCCGGTGCCGCCGAGGATGACCGCGCGTCTGGTGCTCATGGTGCAACGGTAGTGCGGCGGGGCCGTCGGTCCTCGGCTGTCGGTGCTCGGCCGTCGGCCGGGCGCGGCCGTCGTTCCGCGATCGGTTCCGTCAGGAGGCGAGCTGCTCGTGCCGCCACCAGTCGGCCAGCGAACCGTCGTAGACCTTCACCCGGTCGTGTCCGAGCACCGTCAGGGCGAGGGCGTCGACGCACGCGGCGCTGCCCACCCCGCAGTACGTGACGATCTCGTCGGCACCGATCACCGCGGCGAAGGCCCGCTCGAGCTCGGCGCCGCGCAGGTACGCGTTCGTCTCGGGGTCCACCAGGGTGTCCGCCGTGATCGAGGTGCTGCCCGGCACGATCGGCGGGTGGTCGTCGCCGAGGGCCGCCCAGGGCGCGGCGAACACCAGGGATGCCGGCTCTTCGCCGGAGACCGCACGGGTGACGCGGTCGTGGTCGGCCCAGAGCGCACGTTCTTCGCCGGCCAGGAACGCACCGGCATCGGGGTCGGACGGCGTCGCGCGAGTGTGGAGCGCGCCCACGCGGACCGGGCGGCCCTCGTCGCGCCACTTCGTGAAGCCACCGTCGAGCACCGCGACCGAGTCGAAGCCGAACGAACGGAAGATCCACCACAGGCGTGCCGACCACTCGCCGACGCTGTCGTCGTAGACCACCACGGTCGAGGTGTTCGTCACGCCGAGCTGCGCCGCGGCGACCTCGAAGCGCTCGGCGCCGGGGCGGGTGAACGGGACGTCGGCGTCGGCGGCGGAGAAGTCGTCGATCAGGTCGGCGAAGCGGGCGCCGGGCACGTGGCCGCGCTGCTCGTGGGCGTCCCGCCCGGGGAGCCAGCTCGTGTCGAACCCGGCCCCGACCGTGTGCACCGAGGCGTCGAGCACGACGAGCTCGTCAGCACCGAGGTGGTCTGCGAGCCACTGCGTCGACACGAGTGGTGAGGTCAGGACGGGGGCCATGTCGCACACCATAATCCGCACCCCTGACGTGGGCCAGGGACGTGGACACACGGCGCAACCGCAGGCACCGAGTGCGTGCGCATCGATCGACGATGCACGCGTCGTTCGACAGGTGGATCGTCGTGGAACGGGTGTCCCCGCCCCCCCCACGCACGACGGCCCGCCCCGGCAGAACCGGAACGGGCCGAAGAAGCGGAGCGAACCGCCAGCGTCAGTGCGCCGCGGCGGGGATGCTCCCGGTCGTGGCGGACCCGGCACGTGCGAGCCGCTCGACCCGCACCGACTGCCGGTTGATGAGCAGCCCGCCGGCCAGGGCGACGAGCACGAGCACGCCGGCCGAGATGCCGAACGCCACGTGGTACCCGTCGAGCGTGGCCTGGGCCTGCTGCAGCTTGGTCGGGGCGGCGGTCAGCCCGGACAGGCTGTTCGACACGACGTCGGCGAAGATCGTCGACAGCAGCGCCGTGCCGATCGAGCCACCGATCTGCTGCATGGTGTTGACCGTCGCCGAGGCCACACCGGCGTCGGCCCGGGCGACCCCGGTCGTCGCGGTGTTCATCGCGGACGAGAAGATCGTGCCCATGCCGAGACCGATGACGATCAGCGCCGGCAGGACGGTGCCCGCGTAGGAGCTGTCCAGGTCGGTGCGGAGCAGCAGCAGGAGCCCGGTCGCGGCGACCAGGCCACCGGCGAAGATGAGCACCTTCGGCCCGACGCGTGGCAGCAGGCGGCCACCGATCTGCGTCGCCGAGATCATGATCGACAGCGGCATCGGCAGGAACGCGAGACCGGTCTGCAGCGAGCTGAACCCGAGGGTCTGCTCCAGGTAGTACGTCAGGAACAGGAAGATGCCGAACATGCCGATCGCGACCAGGCCGATCGCGATGAACGAGCCGCCGCGGTCACGGTCGAGCACGACACGCAGGGGCAGGAGCGGGTGGGCGACGCGGGTCTCGATGAACACGAACGCGGCGATCAGCACGACACCGCCGGCGAGCATGGCGATCGTGACGGGGGAGTCCCAGCCGTTCGTCTCGGCGTTCGAGAAGCCGTAGACGACCCCGACGAGCCCGAGCGTGATGGTGATGACCCCGAGCACGTCGATGCGCGGACGCTCGACCTTCGGCGGCTTCTCCATGAAGACGAGGGCGCCGATCACGCCGAGCACGGCGAAGACGACGTTGACGTAGAGGCACCAGCGCCACGAGGCGTACTCGGTCAGCACGCCGCCGAGCAGCAGGCCGATGGCCGCACCCGAGCCGGCGATGGACCCGAAGATGCCGAACGCGCGACCGCGTTCCTTGGGGTCGCGGAACGTGGTGGTCAGCATGCCGAGTGCGGACGGGGCGAGCAGCGCGCCGAAGACACCCTGGAGTGCGCGGGCCGCGACGAGCAGGCCGAACGAGTCGGCGAGGCCACCGAGCACCGAGGCGACGGCGAAGCCGACGAGCCCGATGATGAAGGTGTTCTTGCGCCCGAACAGGTCGCCGAGGCGACCGCCGAGCAGCAGCAGCGAACCGAAGGCCAGCGAGTACGCGGTGACGATCCACTGTCGCTGGTCGGTGCCGAAGTCCAGGTCGGCCTGGGCCGAGGGCAGGGCGATGTTCACGATGGTCGCGTCGAGCACGACCATCAGCTGTGCGAGGGCGATGACCGCCAGGGCGATCCAGCGGTGGTTGCTCTTGGCGGGGGTGGTGCCCGGAGTCGTGGGTGCTGTCCCGGTGGGGGTCGGCACGGTGTGTTCTGCCGTCACGGCAGCCTCCTTCGAGAAGGTTGGAGGGTGGGGTGGAGGTGCGCGCCGTCGGGCACTCCCGAGATGTGGTGGTGACGAAACCGGATGCGAGGCATCCGTTTGTGGTCAGTGTAGACCGAAACGGAAGGAGGGCATCCACTTGTTCCCAGAAAGTGCAACTACGGTCGGATCGTGAGCACCACCGAGTCCGCGTCCGACCTCGAGCGACCGCTGCGCGCCGACGCAGCGCGCAACCGCGAGCTGATCCTGCAGACGGCACGCAAGTGCTTCGCGGAGCGCGGGCTCTCCGTCACGTTGAACGACATCGCGCACGAGGCCGGCGTCGGGGTCGGCACCGTCTACCGACGGTTCGCCGACAAGGACTCCCTGATCGAGGCGCTGCTCGCCACCAAGTTCGAGGCCATGAACGACGCCGCAGCGCGCGCCGCGGACGTGTCCGACCCGCGCGAGGCGCTCCGGGTGTACCTGATGGGCGTCTTCGCGTTCCGTGCACGCGACCGCGCCCTCGCCGACGCCATCGTCCGTGCCGGCAAGGCCCGTCCGTCCATCGTGCAGGAGCGCGACCGGCTCGAACGCCAGGTCGCCGCGATCATCGGCCGTGCCGAGACCGCCGGCGTCGTCCGCCCCGGCTTCGACTACCGGGACCTGCCGATGCTCACCGCGATGGTCGGTGCGGTCGCCGACGCCACCCGCGAACACGACCCTGATGCCTGGCGCCGCTACGCGGAACTCCTGATCCAGGGCGTCCTGCCGGGCACGGACGACACCGCGCCGATGCTCGGCGACCCGCTGGACCGCGAGTCGATCGAGCGCGCGCTGCACGCGCAGTCCTGACCACGGACCGGCTGGAGGCCCGTGGCGGCGCCGCCACGGGCCTCCAGTCCGGACGTGGTCGCCACCAGAGCGCCCAGCGCGACGAGCGCGGCGAGCCCGGTCAGTCCGGCCGGATCGGCCGGACCTGCAAGGCCGGCTACAGCCAGCTGGGGATCCAGTAGTGCGACCGGACGAAGTCCCACGGCACCTGCATCGCCGTCCACATCGGGTACCAGTAGACCGAGGCCAGCACGACGACGCCCAGGTACACGCCGACCCACAGGATCGCCCGCGACCGTCGTGACCGTTCGTCGCTCCGCCTGCCGAGCACCAACCCGATCGCGGCGGCCAGTGCCATCACCATGTAGGGCTCGAAGGCGATCGTGTAGAACTGGAACACCGTCCGGTCGACGTACATCAGCCAGGGCAGGTACCCCGCCGCGACGCCGAGCAGGACGAAGCCGTACTCCCACTTCCGGCGCAGGACCCAGAGCACGAGCAGCGCCACCGTCGCGATGACCGAGGCGTACCAGATGAACGGGTTCGCGATGCCGGTGATCGCCTCGCCGCAGCGGTTCGCCCAGCAGCCGTCCTGCCCGGCGTCCGTGCCGACGTAGAACATCGACGTGGGGCGCTGCATCACGAGCCAGAGCAGCGGGTTCGCCTGGTACGAGTGCGGGGTGTGCAGCCCGATGTTGAAGGCGTAGATCTCGGACTGGTAGTGCCACCAGTTCTGCAGGCTGTCCGGCACCCAGGCGAGCAGCCCGGTCCAGCGATCGCCGCCCGAGGACAGCCAGTTGCGGTCCCATCCGTCCTTCGAGACGAACCAGCCGGTCCACGACGACACGTAGGTCACCGCGGCGATCGGCACGGTCAGCAGGAACGACACCGGTGCCTGCTGCAGCAGCGCGCTCGACGACCAGAACTCGACCCCGGCGCGGCGGCGCATCATCAGGTCGCTCAGCACGGAGTACACCGCGAAGAACGCCAGGAAGTACATCCCCGACCACTTCGTCGCCGCCGCCAGCCCGAGTGCCAGGCCCATCGCGAACAACCACGGACGCCACCAGAACACCGGCCCCCAGAGGGTGGTCCGGCCCGCGGCGGCGCGGGCGGCGACCCACTCGTCGAGCCGCCGTTGGCTCTGCCGGCGGTCGAGCAGCAGCGCCCCGAAGCCGAGGATGACGAAGAAGGTCAGGATGCCGTCGAGGAGCGTCACCCGCGACATCACGATCGCCTGCCCGTCGATCGCGAGCAGGAAGCCGGCGAGCGTGCCGATCATCGTCGAACGGAACAGCGACCGGGCGATCACGGCCGTGAGGAACACCGTCGCGATGCCGAGCACGGCCACCGTGAAGCGCCAGCCGAACGAGTTGTCCGCCCCGAACAGCAGCATCCCGAGGCCGATGAGGTACTTGCCGAGCGGCGGGTGCGCGATGAACTCCGCGGCGCTCGTGAAGACGTCCGTCTCACCGCGCACGAACCGGTCGTCCGTCGTCGGGGCGCCGTCCCCGCTCGGGTTCGCGGGCCAGGTGCCCTCGTACCCGAGGTGCACGATCGACCAGCCGTCCTTGACGTAGTACGTCTCGTCGAACACGAGCGAGTGGGGGGTGCCGAGGTTCACCAGCCGCAGCACGGCGGCGAGGAGCGTCACCGCGAGCGGACCGGTCCACCGCCACACGGCGACGCGCTGCGACGTGGAGAGCACCCGCCCCCACCAGTCGTCCAGGCGCGAGCCGACCGGCCCGTCGGGCACGGCCGTGCGGTCGTCGGTCAGCTCGCTGGTCATCGCTGAGCATCCTACGGATCGACCACATGTCCCCGCTGCGACGGGCGTGCACGCGCCGCGGGGCGCGCCGGTCGACCCGGGTGTCGCCGTGGCGCGGCCGCTCCGGGCCACGCTGGCGTCGCGGTGCGGGGACAATGGGTGCGTGATCGTCCTCGCAGCAACGCCCATCGGCAACCTCGGGGACGCCTCGCGCCGTCTCGTCGAGACCCTCTCCAACGCCACGGTCGTCGCGGCGGAGGACACCAGGACCGCCATCCACCTGATGCGTGCCCTGGGCATCGAGAACCGTCCGCGGCTCATCGCCCTGCACGAGCACAACGAGCGGGCGAAGGCGTCCGAGGTCGTCGAGCTCGCCCGCGACGAGGACGTCGTGGTCCTGACCGACGCCGGCATGCCCGCGATCAGCGACCCCGGCTTCCCCCTCGTTGAGGCCGCCGCGGCCGCCGGGGTCACCGTCACCGCCCTGCCCGGGCCGTCGGCCGTGCTCATGGCGCTCGCCGTGTCCGGGCTGCCCACCGACCGCTTCACGTTCGAGGGGTTCCCGACCCGCAAGGCCGGCGAGCGCCGTCGGGCGTTCCAGGCGCTGGCGGGGGAGCAGCGGACGATGGTGTTCTTCGAGTCGCCGCACCGGCTGGCCGAGACCCTGGCGGACATGGCCGTCGGGTTCGGGGACGACCGACGCGCCGCGGTCTGCCGTGAGCTCACGAAGCTGTACGAAGAGGTCCGCCGCGGGCCGCTGGACGAACTCGTCGCGTGGGCGTCCGAAGGGGTGCGGGGCGAGATCTGCATCGTCGTCGCCGGCGCCGCGGAGGCCACCGAGGAAGCCACGCTCGACGACGGCGTGCGCCTGGTGCTCGAGCGGGTGGCCGCCGGCATGCGCATGAAGGAGGCCGCCGCGGCGGTCGCGGACGCGACCGGGCTGTCGAAGCGGGACCTCTACGAAGGGGCGCTCGCGGCGCGCTGAGCGGGGCTCGTCACGTTCGCATCCGCCGGTCTGGAGGCGCGGGGCGGGCCCGTCACGGGCCTCCAGGACCCGGTTCTCCACAGTCCACCACCGGACGCGTCATCAGGGTTCGGTGCGCCCGTAGGATGGTCCGCATGTCCGCCGGGTCCTCGTTCAGCATCACCACGCCGATCTTCTACGTGAACGACGTGCCCCACATCGGGCACGCCTACACCGAGGTCGCCGCGGACTTCCTCGCGCGCTGGCACCGGCAGCGCGGTGACGACACCTGGCTGCTCACCGGCACCGACGAGCACGGGCAGAAGATCCTGCGCACCGCCTCGGCGAACGACGTCTCGCCCAAGGAATGGGCCGACCGGCTGGTCAACGACGCCTGGAAGCCACTGCTCGACACGGTCGACGTCGCGAACGACGACTTCATCCGCACCACCGACGAGCGGCACGAGCGCGGCGTGACGGCGTTCCTGCAGAAGCTGTACGACGACGGCTTCATCTACGCCGGCGAGTTCGAGGGCTTCTACTGCGTGGGCTGCGAGGAGTACAAGCAGCCGAGCGACCTGGTCGCCGGGACCGGAGCCTACGAGGGCCAGCAGGTCTGCGCGATCCACTCGATCCCGGTCGAGGTCTTGGCCGAGCGCAACTACTTCTTCCGGATGTCCGACTTCGAGCAGCGCCTGCTCGACCTGTACGAGTCGAACCCGCTGTTCATCCAGCCCGAGAGCGTCCGCAACGAGATCATCTCGTTCGTCAAGCAGGGGCTCCGCGACCTGTCGATCTCGCGATCCAGCTTCGACTGGGGCATCCAGATCCCCTGGGACAGCGACCATGTGCTCTACGTGTGGTTCGACGCGCTGCTCAACTACGTCACGGCGCTCGGCTACGGCACCGACGACGACGAGGCCTTCAAGCGCCTCTGGCCGAGCGTGCACATCGTCGGCAAGGACATCGCCCGCTTCCACGCCGTCATCTGGCCGGCGATGCTCATGGCCGCCGGACTGCCCGTGCCGGAGCGCGTCTTCGGCCACGGCTGGCTGCTCGTCGGCGGCGAGAAGATGTCCAAGTCGAAGCTGACCGGCATCGCGCCGTCGGAGATCACCGACACGTTCGGGTCCGACGCCTTCCGCTACTACTTCCTGCGCGCCATCACCTTCGGGCAGGACGGCAACTTCAGCTGGGAAGACATCTCGGCGCGCTACCAGGCCGAGCTCGCGAACGGCTACGGCAACCTGGCGTCGCGCCTGGTCGCGATGCTGCAGAAGTACTGCGACGGCGAAGTTCCGGCGCGTGGCGAACTGACCGAGTCCGACCAGACGATCGACGCCCTGGCCGTGTCGGTCACCGAGCGTGCCGACGCCGCCATCGCCGCCTTCGCCCCGCACGAGGCGATCGCGAGCGTGTGGGAGCTCGTCGACGCCCTGAACGGCTACATCACCGAGCAGGCGCCCTGGGCCCTGGCGAAGGACGACGCCAACCGCGAGCGCCTCGGCACGGTCCTGACCACCGCGCTCCGCGGCCTCGGCACCGTCACCGTCCTGCTGTCCCCGGTCATGCCGAAGGCGACCGAGAAGCTCTGGGCCTCGATCGGCGCCGGCGGGTCCGTCGCCGAGCAGCGGGTCGACCGCGCGTTCGAGTGGCAGGGTGCGTCGCACGTGGTGCCGCTCGAGAGCGGGCTGTTCCCCCGGATCGAGCAGGTCTCCGCGTGACCGACGCCGAGTCGCACGTCCGGTCCCGCGGTGACGGGGCGTCCGGTGGCTCGAAGCGCGACCTGACGTACCCGCCGCTGCCGCAGGCGCTCGTCGTGCCGGTGTACGACAACCACACCCACATGGAGATCGCCGACGGTGTCGGCGACGGGGGCGACGGTCCGCTCGAGTACCGCGAGCACCTCGACCGTGCCTCGAGCGTCGGCGTGCGCGGTGTCGTGCAGGTCGGCACGGATCTCGCCACCTCGGAGTGGTCCGCGTCGATCGCCGCTCGGGAGCCCCGGGTCCTGGCGGCCGTCGCGCTGCACCCGAACGAAGCGCCCGTGCTGCACGAACAGGGGCTGCTCGACGAGCACCTCGCCGGCATCGAACGGCTCGCCGCGCTGCCGCGGGTCCGGGCGATCGGTGAGACCGGCCTCGACTTCTTCCGCACCGGCGAGGACGGCCGCGACGCCCAGGTCCGTTCGTTCGAGGAGCACATCCGCATCGCGAAGGAGCACGACCTCGCGCTGACGATCCACGACCGCGACGCGCACGACGCCGTGGTCGAGGTCCTCGACCGCGTGGGTGCCCCGGAACGCACCGTCTTCCACTGCTTCTCCGGCGGGCCGGACCTCGCCCGGCTCTGCGCCGAGCGCGGCTGGTACATGTCGTTCGCCGGCACCGTGACGTTCAAGAACGCCGCACTGCTGCGTGAAGCCCTGGTCATCGCCCCGCGGCACCTGATCATGATCGAGACCGACGCACCGTTCCTGACGCCCACCCCGTTCCGTGGTCGCCCGAACGCGCCGTACCTCATCCCGCTCACCCTGCGGTCGATGGCGGAGACGCTCGGCACGGACGCCTCGATGCTCGCGGCCCAGATCGCCTCGAACACCGAGCTCGTCTACGGCGCGTGGGACGCCGAGCCCGTGACGGTGGAGGAGTAGTCGTGGGTGCCCTGCTCGGCCCGGCGGAGATCCGGGAGCTCGCGGCCGAACTCGACGTCACCCCGACGAAGAAGCTCGGCCAGAACTTCGTGCACGACGCCAACACCGTGCGGCGCATCGTGTCCGTCGCCGGTGTGACCCCGTCGGCACGGGTGCTCGAGATCGGCCCGGGGCTCGGGTCGTTGACGCTCGGGCTCACCGAGACCGGCGCCCCCGTCACCGCGGTCGAGATAGACAAGCGCCTGGCCGCCAAGCTCCCGTCGACGGTGTCGTCGATGCAGCCGGACGCCAGGCTGACGGTCGTGCAGCAGGACGCCATGACCGTCGCCGCCGCGGACCTCGACGTCGAGCCGACGCACCTCGTCGCGAACCTGCCCTACAACATCTCCGTGCCCGTGCTGCTGCACCTGCTCGCGACCTTCCCGTCGATCGAGCGGTCGCTCGTCATGGTGCAGGCCGAGGTCGGGTACCGGCTCGCCGCCGGTCCGGGCAGCAAGGTCTACGGTTCGCCGAGCGTCAAGGCCGCCTGGTACGGCTCGTGGAGCACCGCCGGGTTGGTCAGCCGTCAGGTCTTCTGGCCGGTGCCGAACGTCGACAGCGTCCTGGTGGCGTTCGACCGGCACGAGCCCCCGGGCGACGAGCTCCTGCGGTCCCGGGTGTTCACGCTGGTGGACGCGGCGTTCCAGCAGCGGCGCAAGATGCTGCGGCAGAGTCTGTCCGGGGTGCTCGGCGGCAGTGCGCACGCGTCCGAGGTCCTGACGGCGGCGGGCATCGACCCGACCGCCCGCGGCGAGGCGATCGGTGTGGACGACTTCGTGCGGCTCGGGCGGACGGTCCTGGCGGCCGCGGAGTAGTTCGTTCCTCGCCCGGCGAAGGGTGCGCAGCTGGCGCGTCGCCTGCGGGCCAGCTGACCGCGATGGTGCGAGGTTCCGTGTTCCGTGCGAGCCGAAGTGCCTCGCTCGGAACACGGAACCTCGCACGGTGCGAACGCCGGCGGGCCGCCCGGGTCAGTGCTCGCGGGACGCCATCATCTCGAGGATCTGCTGGTGGTTGCCGTTCCGCTCGGCGAAGCGCAGCGGGTGCACGTTCTGCACCAGGATCTCCGGGGCAGCGCCGGACTCGATGAGCGCCATGACCTCGTCGGCGAAGGCGTCGAGCGGCATCCCGCCGAAGTCGGCGCCGCCCATCAGGTCGGTCATGACGGCCGGCGGGGCGAGCTCGAGCACCTCGAGCGACGACCCCACGAGCTGCTGACGGAGGGCCTGCGTGTAGGCGTGCACACCGGCCTTCGTCGCGCTGTACGTCGGTGATGCGGTGAGCGGGACGAACGCGAGACCGGAGGTGACGGTCATCAGGGTGGCCGAGGGCTGGGCGAGCAGGTGCGGCAGGAACGCGTCGACGAGGCGGATCGTGCCGACCAGGTTCGTCTGGACGAGCTCGAGGGCGTCGTGGATGTGCTCGGGGTCGCGGAGGTCCTCGTCGCGCATGATCCCGGACATGGTGATCAGGGCATCGAGCGACGGGTACGCCTCGAGCACCGAGGTGGCGGCGGCCTCGATGGACGCCGCGTCGGCGACGTCGATCTGCACGGTGCCGAAGCCGTGCTCGGCGGCGAGGGAGTCGAGGAGCGCCTGGCGGCGACCGCCGATGACGACGGTGCTGCCGGCGGCCTGCAGGCGCTGGGCGAGCGCGAGACCGATGCCCGAGGTCGCGCCGGGGATGAAGACGGTGGAGTTCGTGATGTCCATGACCACCACGATGCTCCGTGGACAGGGTCGCAACCAGAGCGCGGTCATCGGGGGATCGGCGATCCCTGGCACCCGTGCAGGAAGCGGACGACAATCGACCCATGGACCGTGCCGCGCTCGCCGACTTCCTCCGCCGTCGCCGCGAGCTGCTGCGCCCCGAGGACGTCGGTCTCGGGCAGGGGCCACGACGCCGGACCCCGGGGCTCCGCCGTGAAGAGGTCGCTGCCCTCGCCGGCATGTCCGTCGACTACTACACGCGACTCGAGCAGCAGCGCGGACCGCAGCCGTCCGAGCAGATGATCGCCGCGATCGCCCGGGCCCTGCGGTGCAGCCTCGACGAGCGCGACCACCTGTTCCACCTGTCCGGGCAGAACGCCCCGACCCGGATGCACCGCGCCGACCACGTCGACCCGGCGATCCTGCGGGTTCTGGACCGGCTCGAGGACACCCCGGCGATCGTCGTCAGCCACCTGGGCGAGACCCTGGTCGAGAACCGGCTCGCGGCAGCGCTCCTCACCAGCTCGGTCGGCTTGCCGGGCAACCGCCGGTACCAGGCGTGGCGGTGGTTCGTGACGGGTGAGGAGCTCGCGAAGTACGCGCCCGAGCAGCACGAGCGGCTGGGTCGGGTGGTGGTCGCATCGCTCCGCGCGGCTGTCGGGCTCGCGGGTCCGGGCGACCGTCGGGCGACCGAACTCATCGCCGAGCTGCAGACGCGCAGTGCCGAGTTCCGCGACCTCTGGGCCAAGCACGAGGTGGCCACGCGCTGGTCGGACAACAAGACGATCGTGCAGCCGGAGCTCGGCCGCATCACCGTCGACTGCCAGGTGCTGCACACCGACGACCAGGCGCAGGCCCTGCTGCTCTTCACCGCGCCTCCAGGATCAGAGGACGCGCAGAAGCTCGAGCTCCTCGGCGTCGTCGGACAGCAGACCTTCGCCGGCTGACGCGTCGCACGGTGCGGGTTCGCTCGGCTGGTGCGAGGTTGGTCGACCCCGCACCGTGCGAGGTTCGTGAGCCCGTGCATCGTTGACCGCTTGGTGCCGCCCAACAGTCCGCCACCGAGCGACCAACCTCGCACCGACCGGACAAGGGCGCACCGTGCAACCC